>JAHFHJ010000010.1:0-3740 GCA_023246985.1 Candidatus Omnitrophota bacterium
TCTCTTCTCGGAATCCCGATTCCTGAACCGGGCCTTTCTCCAGAAAATCAAGGTCCGCCGGAACACGGATCCGGCTTTCCGTGTTTTTCTTTTGGGAGAGGCGGCCGCTTCTCCCCGAGAGCCTCTTTTTGACGCGATTTTTCCCGCCGCGCCGGTCGCTCCGGATTTCCAGAAACGCTTTCTGGAGACCCTGCTTTTGCCCGGAACGATACGGCTTCTTGTGGTGGATGATGAAGAAGAGATCGTCACGATGGTTCGTGATTATTTTGAGGGAAGAAAAGCGCCCGCCTTCGAGATCGAATATGCTCCGAACGGTCAAGAAGCGCTCGCGCGGATCGCCGAGAAGAAGCCGGACGTGATCCTTCTCGATATCAAGATGCCGGTGATGGACGGGCGGGAATTCTATGTCCGGTTCAAAAAGCAGGGCCTGGATATTCCGGTGATCGTGTTCTTCGATTCCGTTTCAGGGGAGGAGCTCTCAGAGATTCGAAGACACGGGAACCCCGCCGTGGTCGAAAAGGGGTATCAGGGCAGTTCGCTCTCGGCGCTCATGTCTCTGGTGAAAAAATTGGTGTTCTTTAGTACATAATCATAAGGAGCACAAACAATATCTTCACATTGCCATGGGGTCGCTTGCGGAGTGAGAGACGGAACTGATTATTGCCCGGAAGCTGGGCTTGATTTCGGAAGAAAAAAAAAGATTTTTCCGAGAAAATAGACCCTCTGAGCAGGATGATCGCGGCATTTCTTAAAAAATTCAAATGAAACAATCCCCGACATTTTTTCAGCGACATATGACATGCGATATGCGGCGCGCGGTTTTCCAACATACGACATACTACATACGACATGCTATTTACTGCCTACTGTCTCTGTTTATGGTCGGCACCGCTCTCGCTGAAGAACTTCCGCTTCCGCGGCCCGCGCCGCCGGAATATCGCGCGCCTTATGTCCCCGGCGGGATTCAAGTCGACGGGCTTCTCGGTGACTGGCCGTCTTCTGCCGCCCTCACGTTAAGCCCCGCTTCGCATAAAGAATTCGGGGATTTTGACGGGCCCGGGGATCTGGAAGCCAAGGTCCGTTTTGCGTGGGACAAGGAGTATCTTTATTTTGTCGTGAAAGTGGCCGATGATGACGTGGTGGCGAAGCGGACCGGGAAAAATATTGGGCGCGATGATTTTTTTGAGATTTATCTGGATCCCGAAGGCGACGGTCTTTTCTGGAACGATCCGCGGGATTATCGGATCGGTTTCAGACCGGGGAAGGGGGATCGGGCGCTGGCCGCCTGGTCCTGGTTCCAAGGCGGAGAGGATCCGCTTGAAAACGGGAAAGTCCTCGCGAAAAGTTATGCCGACGAGAAGGGGTATATCATCGAGGGCGCCATCCGTTGGGACTTTTTGGGGGTGACGCCCGGGCCGGACAAGGAGATACGGCTCAGTCCGGCGGTTCATGACATCGACCGGAGGGGAGCGGATGGAAAGCTCGTAGGGTTCTTCCGGAACGAAGAAAAATTTCAGCGTTTTATCCTCGGAAAAGTTATTTTAGTCCCAATACCTATCATCCCGCCCCATGGGCGGGATGGGGCAATCCCGACTACCGTTCATGAAAAGAAAATCAAAGTCGGGATAGTTCAAGATAAGGAGATTCGGAATGCCGAGACTCAAGAAAGATAGGCCGGAAAAAGGAAAGGTGTCCCGCGTTTTGGACGTCGGACAAGTCGTGCGGCGCTTGCGCGAAGAAAAAGGGTTGAGCGGCGTGGAGCTTTGCCGCCGGGGCAAGGGGATCGGGCCCAAAACGCTGACCGCGCTTGAGAGAGGCAGGATCCGCAATCCCTCGATCGCGACGCTGGAAGCTCTCGCGCGAGGGCTGGGGATGACGGTGAGCGATATCTTCCGCCAGGCGGAGTTCGACCGACGCGACTATTTCTCCCTGGGTTCCCAAAAAGGTCTTTACAAGATCGATCTGCCGGCTCAAGGCGTGCAGCTGGTCTCTTTCACCCCGCTTCTGGAGGAGCTTTTTTGCGGCAAGATGATCCTCGAAGGCCAGAAGCGGTTTGATGAAAAGCTTTTTGCGAATGAAGGGGCTTTTTTCATCATGATCCTGATCGGACAGATCGAGGGGGAGGTTGAGGGACGCAAAGTGATCCTTAAAGAAGGCGACAATCTTTATTTTTACGGAGGGATGAAATTTTATCTTCTGAATGCCCTCCAGCGTCATTCCACGATGCTTTTGGTCTCGGCGCCGTCGCTCTTGAAGGCCCCAAGGGCCATTCCGGGAAATAAATGAAAAGTTCGAGCGGCGCGTCTGAGCAAGAAGCTTATGGCATCAATGAAAACGGCTTTTTGCCGATAAGGAAAGCGTCCTTGTCAGCCGTTAGTACCGCAGGACATTCGAATTTATGGGTTCGCAGGACTGTACCGTCAACCCATGAAAATACATGAAAGACGGTACTCATCGTGATAAAATATCGCAAATTCATAACTTATGAAAAAAGCTATCGGCTCTATCTTTGTACTCTTAATGGGGGTAGTTGTGTGGCTGTCTTCCGCCTGGGGACAGGCCTTTGAAGGGCCGGCCCCTACTCCGGGGGTCACGGCAGCTTCCGAAGCGCCCTCTCTTCCCAAGCCCGGTCTAGGCGGCGGGTCCGTTTTTGCGGGCAATGCTCAACCGCTTTTCGTGAGAGATTCCGCCGGTTCGGCGCCTGCTTCGTCCAAGGTTCCGGAAACGCCTCAGATCGAGGAGCCCCAGGCGTTACGCAAAGAAGCACCCGGAGCAAAAATTGAGATTCGGGAGAAAGCCGCAAAGAAAAAGAAAAGCAAGCGGGAAAAAGCCGAGGACAAGGCTCGTACGGAGGCCCTGGAAAAAGCCGTCGCGCAGCAGGTCGAGGCGATGCGGGCCGAACGCATTCGGGAGATGCCTTATCTGGACCGGGTCTATATCCGGACCAGTATCACGCCGCTGAAGATGGAGCAAAAAGAGGAATTCTTAAACGGCGGACCCAAGGATCTCAAGGATCTCATCCGACGCGCCATGTCGGTGCATACCCAGGCCAAGGCCGCGCATGAAAACATCTCGCTTTATAATCGGCGCATGCTTGCGGCGTTCCGGAAACTTTTCCCGGAAGCATCGGTCGCTTTGAGCGACCGGGTAGGGACGCAGAGCGGAGGTCCTTCCTCCGCCACCGCAAGCCCTTACGCCGGCAGGGACTGGAAAATTTCACTCCGCCAGCCGATCTTTAGCGGCGGTGTTCTGTGGAATACTTTTCTTCAAGAAAAAGCGAATCTGGAGGCCGCGAAGAAACAATATGACAAAACCCTTGGGGAGCTCGTTTTCGATCTTTCCCGCGCCTATTTCGAATATCAACGGACTCTTCAAACCGTCGACGAACATCGCGTCATCGTAAACAAGATGAAGCGTTTCGCGGACATGTCGGAAGAAAAGTTCAGGCAGAATTTGATCTCCGAGATCGAACGCCTGAACGTTCAGTCGCTTTATAGCCAGATGCAGTTCGACCTTGAGTCCGCGAATCAGGAGCTTGAGATCGCGAAACTGGATATGCAAAAATATCTCGATCTTTCCGTGAACGACCAGATCCAGCTTGCCAAGATTTATGCTCTGGATGAGGTGGTGCAAGGGCAAGCCGTGCCGGCGGGAGGCGCGCCCGGGGCCAAGGGCATGCCCGGCGTCTTTAAAGGCGAGGAAAAGACGCCGGAAATGACGAAGCTGATCGATCTTTCCTA
>JAHFHJ010000010.1:3840-12005 GCA_023246985.1 Candidatus Omnitrophota bacterium
CGGAGCTTCATAAGGCCCTCAAAGAATATTTTTCCGCGAAAGCGGCGCTGAACCACGCGGTGGGGATTCAGAATTTTCTAACCGCGGGAACGCCGCAGGCGAAATAGCCGAGTCCTTCTTCAAAGTTTTTTAAACTAAAAAAGTTATCACGGAGCCCCCATGGATATGAAGCGCGAAGAGAAGCCCCAAGACGAAAAAAATCCGTTCAGGATCCAGGCGCCGTCCGAAGGTCCCGTCAGAACGCCGTCGCCATTGCCCGAGGCCGTGAAAAACTCTTGGCTCTTTCAGAACAAAATGCGGTTCTTGATCATCGCGGCGGTCTTGGTCGGGTTTTTCCTCGCGGGAAAAATGGTGATGGGGCTTTTCAAAAGTTCGAAACCTTCACTCAGCGATACGATCAAGCGGCAACAGCAAGCCGCCAAGGACGCGCCCGTGGCGGTCAAGGGTTTTAAAGTCGGCCGTTTCAACTATGAGGATTCTCTGAATGTCCTCGGGACGATCAAGGGGGCGATGGAACTGAAGCTGAGTTTTGAGATCCCCGGCGTGGTCAGTTCGATCAATTACAAGGAAGGGGAGCGTTACGAAGAGGGCGCGCTGCTCGCGTCCCTGAAACAGGATGATATTCTTTTGAGGCTGAAGCGCGCGCAGGCGGCTTTTAACAAAGCGGAATCTCAGGCCAAGGTTACGGAGAACGAGGTCGCGGAGAATGAGAAGCTTCTCAAAATGGGAGCGATCCCGCCGTCCACGGTTGAGAAAAAGAAACTCGAAATGGATGCCGCGAAATACGAGGCTGAGGCCCAGCGCCTTGAGATGAAGGCCAATGAGTCCATGCTCGAAAAGTCCAATCTCTACGCGCCTTCGCTCGGCATGCTGGGGGATCTGAATATCGAGGAGGGCGAGAATATCAGCCAAAGCACCCTGATCGGGACCCACATCAACACCGAATTCGTTTATGCCGAGTTCGGAATCGTGGAACGCGACGTCCAGAAGATCACCCTGGGACAAAAGGCCAAGGTTTTCGTGGACGCGTACCCGGATAAGACCTTTGAAGGCGTCATTGAAAATGTCGCGCCGCAAATCTCGGGGGCGAGCCGTACTTCGACCGCCAAGGTGCGCATTGAAAATCCGGAGGGGTTGTTGATGCCCGGCATGTTCGCCCGCGTTCGCGTCATGCTTTACGGTAAAAAAGACGCGCTCGTGGCGCCCACCGACGCCATTCAAGGCGGTGAAGGCGAGAAATTCGTTTATGTCGTTAAATTTCCCGAGGGCGCCGCTCCGAAGGCCGGGGAGCCCCAGGTCGCGGGGGCTCTGGGCGGAGGGATGGGAGCCGCGGCCGCGTTAAGCGCCGGAGCCAAGGAGCTTGGGCCGAAGGCTGAAAAATCCGTCGGGAAAGGATCCAAGAAAGTCGCGGTTCAAGAAGAGTCCAAAAGAATCGAAGAGGGTACGGCCGAAAAGCGTCCCGTGACCATTGGTTATACTCGCACCGACTATTCCCAGATCGACGCCGGCGTTACGGAGGGAGAGATCGTGGTGATGACCGGGTTCGAGAGATTGGAGGATGGTAAGAAGGTCCGCCTCGTCGAAACCCAAGAAGCCGAAATCTAGACTATGAATTTGCCGGAATTTTCGATCAAGAAAAAAGTCACGGTCTACATGTTCACGGCCGGGCTTATCTTGATCGGGATCCTCGCGTATAAAAAGCTTCCGCAAGAATTATTTCCTCCCATCACCTTTCCTCAGGTGACGATCGTCACCGATTACTCGAACGCCGCGCCCGAAGAGATCGAAACGCTTATTACCCGGGTGATCGAGGAATCGATCGGTTCGGTCTCGGGACTTAAAAGGATCGAATCGGTATCGCGGGAGGGCCGCAGCACCATCGTTGTTTCCTTCAATTGGGGGCAGGACATTGATTTCGCGGCCCTCGCGATCCGCGAAAAGGTCGATCTGATCAAAGAGCGCCTTCCCAAAGAAGCGGAAGATCCCGTCGTTTTGAAATTTGATCCGCTCTCAAGGCCCATCCTCTTGCTCTCGGTTACGGCGCCGGATCTTCCCCCGGTGCGCATGAAACTCCTGACCGAGAAAATGCTCAAAGACCGTCTCGAAAAAGTGGAAGGAGTCGCGTCAGTGAGTATTTCCGGCGGCGTGAACCGCGAGATCCTCGTCAATATCGACATGCCGCGTCTCCAGGCGAACGTCCGTTCGCTTCTTGAGGTCGTGGATTCTCTCGACAGCGCCAACATTTCTTATCCCGCGGGCAGTATCAAAAAAGGGCTTTATGAATACCTGATCCGCACCTCCGGAGATTTCCGTTCGGTGGCCGAGATCAACTACGCGGTCATCGGCGTGGATGACGTCAAAAAACTCAGGCGCGAAGAAGCGAGTTTTATCGAGCGCGATACAAGCGAGGGACCCCGCGAGACGATCGAGCGGCTGCGAGGCGAGGTTGAGAAACAGATGTTTGAAAAGCGACTCGTGACCATCAAGGATATCGGGAATGTCGTAGACGGCCTTGCGGATCAGACCAGCATCTCCCGTTATAACGGGGCCGGCAACATTACGATGGCCGTCCAGAAACAGTCGAATGCCAACACGATCCAGACCGTCGATCGGTTGAGAAAAGAGCTTAAGTTCCTTGAAGAGGATCTGGCTTCGCGGGGCGTTCGCGTCCAGATTATTTATGATCATTCGATCTTTATCCGAAACACCATCGAGAATTTGAGTCATGAAGCCATGCAGGGCGGCGTTTGCGCGCTGCTCGCTCTTTGGGTTTTCCTGAGAGTTTTCGCGATGTCGGCGTTGGTCGTTCTATCGCTTCCCCTGACGATCCTCGGAGTTTTCTTTTTGATGGCCATGGCGAAAGTGTCCATGAACATCATGTCGCTCGGGGGTCTGGCCATCGCGATCGGCATGATCACGGATACCAGTATCGTGGTGCTTGAGAATGTTTTCAGGAAGCGCCAGGGGGGGATGGGGGCCGAAGAAGGCGCGGTCGAAGGCGCGACGGAGGTGGTCTGGCCCGTCGTTTCATCGAACTTGACCACGATCGCCGTGTTCTTTCCGCTTATTGTTTTTGTGCCGGGCGTCGCGGGACAGATCTTCAAGGACCTCGCGTGGAGCATCATCTTTTCGCAGATCATTTCGACGTTTATACCGCTCACCTTGATCGCGCTGCTCTCCACCTACGTGAACGTGAAACGGCAGGAATACAAACCTCTCGCGATCACGGGCCCGCTCGACGAAAAGATGCAGAGTTTTTCGGATCCCGCGGCGCAAAACCGATACATTCTTAAAGTGTTGGCGGCGGTGTTCCTGGTTCTGGCGGCGACTTTTTTGCTCGTGCCGACGATGGACCGGGAAGTTCTCCCCAAAACGGATCAAGGACAGTTCTACGTCAAAGTGGATATGCCCCTGGGGACGCGTCTTGCCATTACGGATTCCATTTGCAAAAAGGTCGAGGAGGTTCTCCGAACCGACAAGAGCGTCAAGGATATATCGACCGCGATCGGAAGTGAAAAAACAAGCCGCGGCGAAATCAAGATCGAAACGCTTCGCCCCTCCCAGGGGCTCACGCTGGTGACGCTCGATCCGGAACGCAGGCAGAAATCTTCGGCGATCGTAGACTCTCTCAAAAGGAAGGTGGAAGCCCTGAACCTTCGAAGGGAGAATGCCAAAGTCGAATTTGTGCTTCAGGAAAGCGAATTCGCCGTCGGAACCAAGGCTTTAAAACCGATCCTGATCGAGGCCAAAGGATACGATTTCAAACAAATGGAAGCGCTCGCGGAGCGTCTCAAAGAACGCCTGGCGCTGATCCCCGGCGTGATCAACATTGAAGACGATATCGGCGAAAAATCGCCCGAGACGAAACTTGAAATCAATAAAAAGCGGGCCGCGCTCTATGGTATTTCCGCTCTGGACGTTTCACTTACGGCGAAGGCCGCCATCGAAGGCGTGGTAGCGACGCAATACCATGAGAGCGGCCGTGAATTCGACGTTCGCGTCCGCCTGAACGAAAAGGACCGCGCGAGCAATGAAACCTTGGGCGATCTTCTTCTTTATTCCAAGGTTCTCGATATTCATGTGCCGATGAAAGAGATCGTCGCGATTGTGCAAGGAGAAGGTCCCAGCGAGATCCGGCGCTTGGATCAGGAGCGTACCGTAACGGTCTCCGCGGAAATTGACAAAGTCCGGAAAGACAAGGATGTGCTTGGGGATGTTCAGAAATTCCTAGCGAGTCTTCGAATGCCGGAGGATATTCCCCAGGATTTCCAAGTGAAGCTTTCCGGAAAAGCGAAAGAACTCAGAGAGAATTTCGGGGGCGTCATTTTCGCGTTCTTGCTCGCGGTGATGCTCGTCTATATGATCATGGCCGCGCAATTTGAATCGTTCCTCCAGCCGCTGATCATCATGAGCACCGTTCCGCTTTCCTTCGGCGGCGCCATTCTTGCCTTGAAGATCACCGGAAACACCTTGAACGTGATCTCCCTTTTGGGGCTGGTGCTTCTCGGCGGGGTCGTCGTCAGTAACGGTATCGTGCTCATGGAGTACATCAACCAGCTCCGGGCCGAAGGCAAGGAAATGGTCTCGGCGGTATGGGAAGCGACGCGGACCCGGACGCGTCCTATTTTGATGTCCGCGACGACCCAGGTCCTGGGCATGTTGCCGGTCGCGCTTGCGCTGTCGGGGGAAGGCGCGAGCCTTCTCTCGCCGTTGGCCGTGACGGCCATGGGAGGTCTTTTTTCCTCCACGCTCCTTACCTTGATCGTCCTTCCGTGTCTTTATATCATTATGAACCGCTTCCTTGAAAAAATCATGGGGTATGAAGAAGAAGTCGTTCCGGCCGCTGAAGGACCTGAAGAAAGCCCGAGCCGGGGATAAGCCATGGGGCTTCCAAGTTTCGCACTCAAACGACCGGTTTTCGTAGGGATCTTTTTTGCCGGCGTGATCGTACTGGGTCTTATTTCCCTCCTCAGACTCAAAGTGGAGCTTTATCAGGGACAGAGCCAGGCTATCGTCAGCATCATCGTCCGCGCCCGCGGCGGTCTTCCTTCCCAAGACGTCGAGAAAATGATCACGAAACCCATTGAAGAAGCGGTGGGAACCGTGAGTCACATGAAAAGTCTTTATTCAAGCTCCCGCGAAGCCGAATCCCGCGTGACCATGGAATTTGAACCTGGGACCGACATGAAATTCGCGGCGCTTGAGATCCGGGAAAAATTTGCCCGCGTCAAACCCCTTCTCCCCAAAGAGATCGAGAAACCGGTCATTGCCAATTACGACGACTCCCAATCCGCCGTTCTGGTCTTCGCCGTCACTTCGGCGAGTCTCGCGCCCGAGCAGATCCGCGAACTGGTGGACAACAAGCTCAAGCCGGTGATCAGCCGCGTGGACGGCGTGGCGAGCGTGGAAGTGTACGGCGGCCGCGAGCGCAAGATCCTGGTGGAACTCGATCGCGACAAGATGGTGGCGTACAACATCTCGATCGAGCGCGTGATGGACGTGCTCGGTCAAAGTAACTTGAATCTTCTGGCGGGGAACGTGGACGCCGGTAAATATGAATACGCGATCCGCAGCATGGGCGCTTTCCTGGAAGTGAATGATATCGGGGAGCTGGGCGTCAAGGTGACGCGCCAGGGATCGATCATTTCTCTGAAGGAGATCGCGACGATCAAGGATTCGTACATGGAAGCCACGGACCAGGCCCGCCTTAATCTTGAGCAAAATGTCACGGTCTACGTCAAAAAAGCGAGTCTTGCCAATACCCTGGACGTCGCGGCCGATCTCAATAAAGCGCTGGACGGTTTCGAGGAAGATCACAAGCAGAACATCAAGGTCGTGATCGTCAATGACCGGGCGGATACGATCGCCCGCGCGATCGGAGACGTGAAAGGCGCCCTCTATCTGGGGCTTATCTTTACGATCCTTGTGATCTACGCGTTTATCCGCAATTGGATGCTTTCGGGGATCATCCTTCTGGTGATCCCGGCGTCGCTTATTGCCACTTTTATTTTCATGGCGGCTTTCGGAATCAGCATTAACGTGATGACCCTGAGCGGGTTATCGCTCGCGATCGGAATCCTGGTCGATACCGCCGTGGTCATTATGGAAAATATCTTTTCCAAAAAGGAAAAAGGATTGCCGGATTTCCGGGCAATCCGGGAGGGAAGCGAAGAAGTTTGGCTGCCGCTCCTGACCTCGCTTTTGACCATGCTTGTCGTTTTTCTTCCGATCGTTCTGATCGATAAGAGCACCCAGATCGTCTACGGAGGGTTTGCTTTTACCATCTCGATATCGCTTACCGCCTCCTTTTTTTCAGCGCTGCTCCTGATTCCGATGCTGATCAAACAGTTCGGACTGCGGGCCCTCCATTCCAGAAAAGAGGCGGGCGGAGCGAACGCTTTTATCGAAAAGACCCGGGAACGGTACGTGAGTGCTATCCGCTGGTGTATCCACAAAAGGTGGCGGGTCGTTCTCCTTGTGGGGGTCATGCTCGTTATTGCCGGTTTCAATCTCGTGCATACCCCCATCGATTATCCGTCCACATTCGAAGAGAACGAATTTGCGGTCATCACGTTTCCGCTGGCCGGCGCTCGTTTAGAATCCAATGATGAAGCCATGGCGAAGATCGAACAGATCCTTTCAAAGATCCCCGATGTGACGCTTTTTTCGACGACGGTTTCCAAAGACGATCTCCGTCTCTTTGTGCGGCTCAAGCCGGCGCGTAAACGGCAATTTTCAAAAGAAGAAATCATGAAAATCATTGACGAGCAGGGGAACGCGGCCGTCAAAGAAATCCATTCGGATTACAGCCTTATTGTGGACGAAGGGGCCGGCTCCTCAGAATCCAAGAAGATGGTCGTCAATATTTTCGGGCAGGACGGCGATGAGCTCGAAAGACTCGCCAAGGAATTTGCCAACCAAATGTCCAAAGTCGAGGGACTCTCGAATCTCGTCATGACGGACCTTCGCAAGCGGCCGGAGTATTCGCTGGTCGTGGATCGGGGCAAAGCCGCGATGTACGGCCTGTCGGTCAAGAAGGTCGCGGATACCATGCACGCGCAGGTTCGCGGGATGCGTCCGACGAAGTTCCACGAACTCAGCAAGGGCGAAGAGATCGAGACGATCACGCGGCTCCAGGCCCTTTACCGGCAAAAGCTTGAAGACCTCGGGCAGGTCCATGTGGAGACCCGTGAAAATGTTCAGGTGCCGATCAGCGAGATCGCGAACTTTTATCCCTCGACGGGCCCCCAAACCATTGATCGGAAAGATAAGCACCGGTATGTGTTCGTAAAAGGGGATGTCAAGCGGCCCATCGAAAAGATCGCGGAAGACGTGAAAAAAGCCGTGAAGGACGTCAAGCTTCCGGACGATTATTATTGGAGGTTCGGCGGCGGGTTCGAGGAACTGATGGAGAGCAAATCACAACTTGCCACGGCGCTTGTCATCACGCTCTTTCTGGTCTATATGGTCATGGCGTGTCTTTTTGAGAATTATCTTTATCCGCTTCTGATCATGAGCAAGATTCTGCTGAATTTCATCGGGGTCTGGATCGCTCTTGCGGGAGGGCCGATCGGAGCGTTACAACAAATGATGAGCGGGGCCGGCAAACTTCCTCTCGTGGGCGTCCTTTTTATGCCTGCCGCGGCTCTCTTACAAAAAGTTCTGGAATTATTTCAACAGATACCCCTTTTCGGGACTCTTTTTATGCCGAGGCCTTTGAGCACGCAGGTTTTTATCGGAATGATCATGTTGGCGGGTTATTCGGTCAACGCGGCGATCCTTTTGGTGGATCACGCGATTCATTTGCCGGCCGCGCAACGCAAAGAAGACCGTTTTGTTCAAGCCGGGGTGGACCGGCTCAGGCCCGTTTTGATGACGGCGATTGCCGCGATTTTGGGATTCTTGCCCATGGCCATGAGTTTTGGCCAGGCGAGCGATCTTTGGTCGCCTCTGGCGATCACGATCATCGGCGGGCTCATCAGCTCGACGATCCTGATCCTTTTCGTATTGCCGGCCCTTGTGATCTGCACCGATGACATCAAGGCAGGCTCCGGAGGATTCTTTTTAGGGATGGTGGAAAAGGTC
Source organism: Candidatus Omnitrophota bacterium (assembly GCA_023246985.1). Lineage (GTDB taxonomy): Bacteria > Omnitrophota > Omnitrophia > Omnitrophales > Aquincolibacteriaceae > Aquincolibacterium. Next base: position 11,926 of record JAHFHJ010000010.1, read on the forward strand.
CGCGTTCTTTTGGGCCGACGGGCCGTGACAAGTTCTTAAAACGCATTAACAGTTCCAACGAACCGCGCCCCGCGGGGCAA
>JAHFHJ010000010.1:12105-19726 GCA_023246985.1 Candidatus Omnitrophota bacterium
ATCATCATCCGCGTGACGCTGGTTTTGATCCTGACGCTTATGATCGTCGGGTCTTACGGAGTGATTTTTCTTCACCGCGTAGCCGGTCCCGTTTTCCGGTTCCGCCAGACCCTTCTGAGAATAAATCGCGGGGAACTTCCCAACGATATCAAAATCCGCGAGGGAGATTTTTTTCACGATATGACGCAGGACATCAATATTATTTTGAAGCGTCTTCGCGGGGAGCAGGAAAAACTGGCGGATCTTAAGAGAAAACTGGGCGATATCCAGCGCACCGCCCTGCCCGAGGATATCCGCCGTAAGGTCGACGAAATGAAAGCGGTCCTGGATTCCTTCTCAAAGATCTAAGGATTCGACTCCCTTGAAATCGGAAGTGGCTCATTTCAATGGTGGCGCGCCGCGGCCGTGAAACCATGGGCTCCATAACCTGTTTTAATATAATGAGTTATGAAAATATCCACAAAAAGTCACGCCCAAGGCTCTTGAAAGATTTTCCGGGGCCACACAACTAAACCCGCCGAATTTTTTTTTGTTGCGCCCCTTGTCTTTATCTTTTTAAAAGGGTATACTTCGTTCTGACCCTCGCCAAGAAGTATCATTTCACGAAAGGAGTAACACTCAAATGAAGAAGTTTAACGTCAGTTTGACATTAGCGCTCGTCGCGTTGATGGTGGTTGGTTTTGGAGCCGCCATGGCGCATGCGGCAAAGACTGCCACTCCGAACGAGCTCGTGATCGCGGATTTTGACACCGGGGACAAGCCGAACAATATCGGCGGTGATTTCGGGGGATGGGACAAGGATCCGAATGACGAGTCCCAGGGAACCCAGATGTCTTTCGATACGGATGACAGCCAAGGAGACGCTTCCGGCTATTCGATTCGTCTCGATTATGACGTAGATTCTCCGAACCCGGCGTACAACGGTTTCTGGATGAAGCTAAACGGCGAGGATGCAACGGCTTACAACACCCTGAATTTCTTTGTCAAGGGTGATGCAAAGCTCGGCTACACCAAGCGTTTCAAGATCGAGCTCAAGGACATGACGAACAAGCCTTCCGCTTATATCGTGAGCGGCGTTACGGACCAGTGGCAGAAAATCTCGATCCCGTTCGAAAAGTTCCGTCGCATCGAGAACTGGAACTCTTTGAACGAATTCGTCGTCGTTTTCGACGACATCAACTCCAACCCGAAGACCGGCGGTATTTTGATCGACCAAGTGACGTTCTCGAGGCAATAATCGAGCCGTTATCGCAGGGAAGCTGTTTTTAAAAAGCCCCCGCATCCCGCCATCGGCGGAACGCGGGGGTTTTTTTTATATCCCGCCCATGGAGAAACTGAGTTTCTCCATGGGCGCCTCCCCGTATCTCGCCGCGCTTTCGAGGTTAAAAGACCCCCGGTTTCGGCCGATAATCCTGAAGCAGATGGGAGACTCTGATGGAACCGTCACAAAATGAATTCCTCGTTCGGACCCGCCGCGTTTTATGTGCCCGGCGCTGGCAGGTTTTCCGGATGCTTCTCAGGACCGAAGAATACCCGTTTTTTCTTCCCCAGATCAGGGAAAGCCGCCTTATTGAGCGGACCAAACGCCACGCCCGCACCCATTGGAAAGTGGACCTCGAGAACATCCCGTTCACCTGGGACGAGGAGGCGACTTTTGATTTCAGGAATTTTCTTATCCGGTTTCGGGCCGTCGCGGGAGACCTTGAAAAATTCGAGGGGACCTGGAAACTGACGGAACTGCCCTCCGGAGATACCGAGATTGCCTGTGAAGCCGTGATCAAGCTAGGCATTCCGGTGTTCGAGGCCGTGGCGGGAGAGATCGTCGCGGAAAAAGTCCGGCGTTTTTTTGATGCTCTTCTTGAGGCCTTCGAGGAGGAACTGGTCCGGCGGCGCTACCACGGAGCGGGGAATCGTTCCCTCAAGCGAATCTCGGGGTTCGGCGTGATCGGTCATCCGTACAATCTCCAGCATCTTGCCCATTTTTTTGAGACCCACGAGCGCGGCCGCGCGATTCGTTCGCGGGAATTCCTCGCGAAGATCTTTGAACTAACGCCGTCGTTTGAAGCCGACGCGATCAAAGAATTCCGCGACTCAAACGGCAAGACCGTCAACGGTTCTATTATTATCTGCAACATCATCCCGGACATGCTGGACCTGGATATTGCCAGGGTGGTCGATAAGGTCGTGGACGCCTGCAAACTTGCCGAGCGCCGCGGTTTCGGGATCGTCGCGCTGGGCGGCTTTACGTCGATCGCCGGCGAACGCTGCGGCGATGATTTTCTCAAAAGAATCCACATCCCCGTGACGACCGGTAATACCTTCACGGCGGCGCTTGCGCTGGAGCAGGTCCAGAATGCCGCGCGTCTGATGGAACTCGATCTTGGGAAGGCAAACGTCACCATTCTCGGCGGGGCCGGGGACATTGGGAGCGCCTGCGCGCGCGGTTTGGCCGATAAAGTCGGCACGATCACGGTCACAAGCCTCACGGGAAAGAGTTTTCGGTGGATCAAACAGGTGATCGCGGCCTCCGGAAAGGCCAAGGTCCGGACCAGTCTCAACAATCGCGTCGCGGTCCGGAAGGCCGATATTGTCATCGCGGCGGCAAGCGCCCACCAATCGATTATCGACGTCCGGGATCTCAAACCGGGGGCCATTGTTTGCGACATCGGTTATCCGAAAAATATTTCCTATTCCGAAAGTGATCGCCGGGACATCCTTGTCTTTTCGGGCGGGATCTGCGAGATGCCGTGTGAATTCCAAAGCGCGTTCGATCACGGTCTGCCGACGGAAAAAGTTCTTTATGGGTGCTTTGCCGAGGCCATCGTTCTGGCGCTCGAGGAACGCTTTGAGCGTTTTTCCTGGGGAAAAGGGAACATTACGAAGCAGAAAATGGCGGAGATCCTCGGGATGGCGGCTCGACACGGGTTCCGGCCCGCCCCGTTCTTTTGGGGGTCTCGCCTGATGAGCGATGACGAGGTCCGCGCCGTCGCGGTCAAGGCATGAAAACACGCGCGACCGGAGGCCGTTGGGCGGGGCCCGACGGGTTTCCACGCAAAACATCGCCCCCATGATGCAATTCAACGGGTACTCGATACCGGCCGGCGTGACCGGGATCCTGATGTTCCTCACCGGACTTTTCATTTATCTTCAGAATCGCCGTTCTCCGGTCAATATCTCTTTCTTTCTGATCTGTCTTTGCGGAATCTTCTGGCTGGTCGGGATCGCGGCAGTCTATGCCACGGTCGATCCCGGACCGGCGCTTACGATCTACCGGCGGGTGAGTTTTCTCGGAGTGGTTTTTATCGGGACGTGTATTTATTATTTTTCCGTTCTCTGGCTCGGCCGCTACGAGAGACAGCGGTGGATCGTGAGGCTTTTTTTCGCGAGCGGGTTTTTGTTCTATGGGGTCGGGCTTGTGTCCCCGGCGAGTTTCCCCGGGATCTACCGTTATTTTTGGGGATATTATCCGAAGTATGGTCCCGTGAACCGGTGGTTTCTCGTTTTCTTTTTTGCGGCCCTCGCGGCCTCATTTTATAACTTCATCACCGCCTACCGGAACGAACCTCCGGGCCTCCGCAAAAAGCAGATCGGGCTGATCACGATGGCCTTTATCGTCGCCTTTTTCGGATCGTCGGATTTTCTCTCAAAACTGATCTATTACCCGGTCTACCCGCTCGGGTCCCTCTGCGTTTTCTTCTGGATCCTGATCGTGGCGTACGCGATCATCCGCTACAAAGCCATGGATATCGAGACGGTCATCCACAAGACCCTCATGTGGCTTATCACGACGCTTGTGGCGGTTGCGCCGTTTGCCGCGTTCCTCTACGGGACCCAACGTCTCCGGAGCCCGTCGTCCGCAGGGGCTTTGACGCTCTATGACCTCGCCGTCGCGATCGCCTTTTATTTCTATTTTCGGTCCCTCCAGCCCCGGCTGGATCATCTGTTCCAGCGCCAGCGCAGGAACCTGCACGCGATCATGACGAAATTTTCCCAGGAACTCGTACATCTCAAGAACCTTCGCGACCTTCTCCAAAGTTTTGCCCGCATGCTCCGCCGCCAGCTCTATGTCCGCCGCCTTTCGGTTTTTCTGCTGGATGAGAAGAACGGCGAATATATCCCGGCCATCGCCAAGGGCCTGCGGAACCTGAAGCCGATCGCGCAAGGGCATCCTTTTCTGGCCTGGTTGGCGCAAAAGGACGCGGTCGTTATGGGAAATCTTGTCGGCGCGGACCCGGAAGTGGAAACATTCAAAACCGAGCTCGATGAGTTTTTCAGCGCGACGCAGGGCATGGTCGCCGTGCCGCTCGTCCTGGACGGCAAAATGATCGGGGTGGTCAGTCTCGGCCGCAAGGCAAACCTGAAGCCCTACCGGCCCAATGAAGTGCAGTTCTTCACCCGGCTCAAGATCCCGATGACGATCGCGTTCTCGAATTCGATGCGGTTTGAGAATATCAACGAACTCTATACCCAGGTCCGTAAAATGAGCGAAGAGCTTCATCGCTGGAACGTGGAGCTGGAGCGCCGCGTGGAGGACCGGACGCGGGAGCTGGTGAAGACGCAGGACCAGCTGGTCCAGGCCGAGAAGCTCGCGACGCTCGGAACGCTCGCCGGCGGCGTGGCGCATGAGATCAACAACCCGCTCACGGCCGTGCTGACGAACGCGCAGATCCTCAAGATGACGGCCGCCGAGGACGTGAAGGAGTCGCTGGATCTGATCGAGGAAGGCGCGAAGCGGTGCCAGGGCATCGTGCAGAAACTCATGAAATACGCCCGCAAGACCGAAGAGGAGACGCCGCACAAGCCCGTGGATTTGAAGGATGTGGTAAAAGAGACCTTCGCGCTGCTCGGATTCCAGTTCCAGCAGGAGAATATCGAAGTGGAGATGAAACTCGGGGAAGTGCCGTCCGTTCGAGGAATCACGGGCGAGCTGGAGCAAGTGCTCACGAATCTTCTTGTGAACGCGCGCGACGCGATCAAAGAAGCCGGCGGAAAAGGGAAGATCGTGATCGAAACCCGTCAGACCCAAGACGGCGCGGTCGAGCTTGGGGTCACGGATAACGGCGTCGGTATTCCCAAAGAAAATCAGAAAAAGATCTTTGATCCGTTTTTCACCACCAAGGACGTCGGCTCCGGCACCGGCTTGGGACTTGCCGTCAGTTTCGGCATCCTCAAGCGTCACAACGCCTCCATTTCAGTGGTCAGCGAATCCGGTAAAGGCGCGGCCTTTATCATTAAATTTCCGGCGGCGTAGGGCTTCACACAAAAAGGAGCCGCGGATTTTCCGGTTTGCAGAAAAAAAGGGGGTCAGTCGCCCTTTCTTCGAAAGGGAATCAAGCCGGAAAAACGGGGTCGAGCGTCTTTTTTACAAAAGAGGAAAAACGGGGAACGCAAGCCAAATCCTCCGAAGTAGTTCTCATCAAAACTGCCCAGTCCGACAAGTGCGACCGCTACTGGGCCGATATTTTCGCGGACGAAGAGTGCGTGAACCAAAAACTGATTGAGCGGGGCCTCGCGGCCATCGTCGGAGAATGAAAATAGCGCGCTCCGTAAAACCGTAACGCGCCTCAAAGGATCAACAACATGAATCCGTACAACTTCTCGGTGCTGTGTTTTGGTTTTTGCTCCCTTCTTTTAGGCCTCTTTATATGGCTAAAGCGAGCTGACTACATCGGAAAAATTTATTTTCTTTTCACTCTCGTTATCAGTCTGTGGGGAATGCTTTTTGGTATTTGCTGGGCATATAATGACTCATCAGCCAGAGCAGTTTTTTTCATCAGAGCAGCCGATATTGCTGCCATCTTCATTCCTCCGACTTGGTTGCACTTTGCGCTCGCCTACACTGAGCAGCTTCGAAAATTCAGAACTTTCCTAATCATAAGCTATCTGATTGCCGCCTTATTGAGCTTGTTTGGTTTTTCAAGGTATTTCATAGTAAGTCTTGAAATGACGCCTTTGGGACTCGTTTTTGTTCAACCGGGAATGGTATTTTATATTTTTACGGTTTATTTTTTAATTTTAGTACTGTTTGGTTTCGCGTTATTTATAGGAAAAATATTACGATTGCCTTCGAATGAAAAACCGCAGCTTTTTAGATTTGTTCTGGCAATATCACTTGGTTTTATTGGTGGCGGACTACAATTCCCCCCAGTTTATGGGATTTACATTCCCCAATACGCCATCTTTTTAATGCCTTTCTATCCTTTTCTCATCGCATATTTCATGATCAGGCACGGGCTTTTTGACGTAGAACAACTCGCACAGGCGGCGCACAGGGATAAGCTGACGGCGATCGGGGTGTTGGCGGCGAGCATCAATCACGAGGTCAAAAACCCGCTCTTTATCATCAAAGGGCTTGCGGAAAGTTGTCTGGAGCGGCAGAAGGAAGGAATTTTTCACAATAAGGAAAAAGCGCTCGAAAGTGCCAACGACGCCATGAAACGCAGTATCGATCAAGCCGATCGCGCAATGGATATTATCAAACGTCTGTCCTTATTTGCGAAGGCGGGGATCGATAGCGAAATCCAATTCGAGCCGGTGAAAGTTGCGGCCGTGATCGATGACATCCTTCCGCTCATCCGGTACGAACTTGCGGCGCAGAATATCACGCTGACCCGTGAAATTCCCTCCGACCTTCCGGATGTCCATGCCGATCGCCGGTATCTCGAAGAGATCTTGTTTAATCTGCTTGTGAACGCCGTCCAGGCGATCAAGGGAACCGGCAAATCGGGGGAGATCAAAGTGACCGCGAAGACTGTCATTACGAGGAACGAAGTAACGCGGCAATCTAAAAACAAGATTGCTTCTCCCGCCGTTAGCGGGCTCGCCGGTTTTGAGAAAGGGGACAGTCCCTTTAACGCTTTTAGAGGGACTGTCCCCTTGGAAAACCCGGTGCTGATAACGGTGGCGGACAACGGCCCCGGAATCCCGGAAGACAAGCTGAAAGACGTGTTCCGCCCGTTCTACACCACCAAAGCCGAAGGCACCGGCCTCGGCCTTTACATCACCCAGCAGCTCGTCGAAAAAGTCCATGGCAGGATCGATGTCCGATCCGAAGTCAATAAAGGTACAACCTTCACTCTTATTTTCCCTAAGGCACAAGGTTATTAAAAATGAATCCATATAATTTCTCCATCCTGTGCTTTGGCTTCTGCAGTTTTCTGTTGGGCTTACTAGTCCGGTTTAAACGGCAAGATGAAATTGGGAAACGATACTTTCTGATGTCGTTTGTCTACACCGGTTGGGCAACATTTATAGCGATCAATCTAAATAACGATATTTCCCCCGAATTGGGTCTCTTCATGGGGCGACTTGGGAATGCCTTCGCCGTTTTTATTCCCGCGAACTGGTACCATTTCGTACTGACTTTTGTAGGAAAAAAGAAAAATTCTCATTTTATAAAGTCACTTTATATAATTTCAACAATCATTGTTTGTTTTGCATTCACTCCTTGGTTTATCCCCAAAGTAGTCCCGATGGTAGGTTTTCGATACTATTCACAAGCGGGTCCGGTCTATTACTTCTATGCGCTACTTTTTTTTACAATTGTGCCCTTGAGTTTTGTGAAGTTGTATAGAAAATTGAAGATTTCAATCGGTCATGAAAAGGATCAGCTCCGCGGCTT
>JAHFHJ010000070.1 GCA_023246985.1 Candidatus Omnitrophota bacterium
TACCGCATTTGTTGACACTTTCGAACGATCTGCTGTAAAATCCTCTCAATTCTGAACTTACGGAGATGAGTTCCCTTTATGTCAGCACGCGTTCTAAGCGGTACACGACCCACGGGAAAACTGCATTTGGGGAATCTTCTCGGTGCTCTTGAGAATTATAAGAAATTGCAGGGACAGGACGCTTTTTTTATGATCGCGGACCTCCATGCCCTGACGACCGAATATGAGAACACGACCTCTATTGCCGAGAATGTCACGGAGGTTGTGGTGGATTATCTGGCGAGCGGCCTGGATCCCGCAAAGTGCACGATGTTTATGCAGAGCGAGGTTCTGGAACATGCCAATCTCGCGCTTCTTTTTTCGATGATCACGCCTCTGGGTTGGTTGGAGCGGAACCCGACTTATAAAGATCAGCTCGCGGAGCTCAAGGGCAAGGATCTTCACACCCACGGCTTTTTGGGATATCCGGTCTTGCAGGCCGCGGATATCGCCCTCTATAAAGCCGAAAAAGTTCCGGTAGGTGAGGATCAGTTGCCGCATTTGGAGCTGACGCGCGAGATCTTCCGCAGGTTTTTCCATCTGTATAAAAAAAAGATCTTCCCGGAGCCTGAGGCGGTACTCACGCATGTGCCGAAGGTGCCGGGGCTCGATGGACGCAAGATGAGTAAAAGCTACGGAAATTGCATTTACCTTGCGGATTCCCGAGAGGAAGTGACGAAGAAGATCAAGACCATGGTGACGGATCCAGCGCGGAAACTTCGTTCGGATAAAGGACATCCCGAAGTTTGTCCGGTCTTTTTTTATCACAAACTTTTTAATGAAGACCAGGCGGAAACAGTCGCCCGAGAATGCCGGGAAGCGACGCGCGGCTGCGTGGATTGCAAGATGCAGATGGCGGCCCAATTGAACGAGTTCATGGACCCGATACGGGAAAAACGTGAAATATGGATGAGGAAAAAAACGGAAATACGGCAGATCCTCGATCGGGGAGCCGCGAGGGCGCGGGAAGTGGCGAGCCAAACCCTCAAGGAAACCCTGCAGGCGATAGGTCTGGCGCCGTAGCTTCTCCCGCGGCGCCTTCGGGGACTGGCTCCTTTTTCGAAGGGAAAGGTGCCTGTCGCCCTGACAGTTTAAAGGGACAGGCCCTGGGAGCCGGGCCAGTCCCTGCGGGAGCGGCCTCGGAGAAAAATCCCTTGCATGTCAAGGTCGCCGTCTATGATGGCCCTCTCGATCTTCTTTTGGATCTTATCCGAAAAAACGAGATGAGTGTCTATGACATCCCGGTCGCGGAGATCACCCGGCAGTATCTGGATTATCTCAAGGAAATGAAACAGTTTGACCTCGAGGTTGCCGGCGAGTTCATCGTCATGGCCGCGACGCTCATTTATATCAAGTCCAAGATGCTGCTTCCTGCGGAAAAGGACGATGAGGAAGGCGAGGGCGAGGACCCGCGCGCGGAACTTGTGCGCAAGCTTCTTGAATATCAGGCCTTCAAAGAAGCGGCCAAGGAGCTCGGGCTTCTTCAAACCGAGCGCGGCAAGATATTCACGCGTCAGATCACCGACTATTACTTGGGGGAACTGGGCCCCGAGGATGCGGGGGTCGATGCTTTCAGCGCGAATTTCTTCGATCTCATCGTCGCGTTCCAAAATATGCTTTCGAAAAAAGAACCGAAGCGCGAACACGAGGTCTTTGAAGAAGTTATCTCGATCGAGGAGAAGATGATCCAAATTCAGGCCTATCTGGCGGAGAAAAGGAAAATCTCTTTTAACGATCTTTTTTCGGAGCACTGGACGCGTAATGAGCTGATTGCGACATTTCTCGCGGTACTTGAGATCGTAAGGACGCAGTTTGCGTGGGTGCACCAGGGCGAGCAATTCGGCGAGATCGTCATTGAAAAACGGGAAGAGAGCGGGTATAAAAGCAATTCTTCCGCGCAGGAAATGCAATCGTAGGAATTAAAATCCGAAGTGCGAAGCGCGAATTCCGAAACAAATTCTATTTTCGAAATTCGAAACGGCAAACGATTCACCTCGAGAAATTTAAGCATTCGGATTTCTGATTTGTTTCGGATTTCGTATTGATACCGGCAACCCACACGGCATCGTTTTTAACCGATACGCTTTGGCGGACTGAAAAAGCATGAAACCTACCGCGGCACAGGAACGGGAAAAACAGGCCAAACTCAAGACCTTGCGCAAGGAACTGGACCAGGAAATCCAGGAACAGCTTGAAGAGAAGAATGCCCTGGAAGATCTGACGGGCGCTCAAAAGTTCCAGATCGAATCCTTGCGCGAAGAGGATCTCCAGGACCTCAAGAAGGCCAAGCGGGTGGTGGAGGCGTTGATCTTTGCCTCTTCCAAACCGCTGACGCCCGCCGAGATCCGCAAGGTGACGAAGGTCTTGACCGTGGGACAGATCGAGAAGATCGCGGCGGAGTTGAAGGAGGATTATCAGGCCAGCGGGCGTTGCTTTGAGCTTTTGGAGATCGCGGGGGGGTATGAGCTTTCGACCCAAAGAGAATTCGCTCCCTGGATCCTGAAGATCGAGCTTCAGCGCAAGGCTCGCCAGGCCACCCAGTCGGCGCTTGAGACGCTGGCGATCCTGGCGTATCAACAGCCGCTCACGCGCGCCGAAATCGAGGCCTTGCGCGGCGTGGACACAAGCGGCGTGTTGAACACGCTTATGGAAAAGAATTTCATCAAGATCGTGGGAAAGAAAGAAGTCCCCGGACGGCCATTCCTGTACGGGACCACGGAAAAATTCCTGGAGCATTTTGGCCTCAAAGCGCTTCAGGATCTTCCAAGCATCGATGAGATCCGCCAAAGGGTGGATCGCTCCGTCAAAAAGGACGAATTGATCGGGACAAAAAAGATCGTGGACGTGCCGCAGGAGGGAGAATCTCCGGCCGGTCATGTTAAAGGCGGGGAAATTGCGACGCCGGAAGGATCGGCTGAGGGGTCGAGCCATAACCCATAATCAAGAGACAATAACCCCCTAAGGTCCAATGACCAAGGAGCAATCACCCAACGGGATTGGGATGGATTGGGTACTTGTATCTTGGCGCTCGGATCTTGTTTTTGGGTTATGGATTATTCTGAAGGCATGCTGTTCGGAATTTTTTTTGGAAATAACCCAAGCATAGATGCAGCAACATGAGAGCGAGGGAAACGTTCAATATGGACCTGAGCCGACTACGCAAGAAAATTGACGCACTGGACCGGAAGATTATCGGATTTTTGAACGACCGCACCGAGCTCGCGCGCGAAGTCGGAAAGAAGAAGACCGAAGCCGGTCAGGAGATCTATGCTCCGGAGCGGGAAAGCGAGATCTATCGGAAGATCGACCGTTTGGCGGAGCAAGGGATCCTGCCCAAGGATGCTTTAAAATCCATTTATCGTGAAATCATGTCCGCGGCGCTTGCGTTGGAGAAGCCGTTGGCGATCGCTTATCTCGGGCCCGAGGCGACTTTTACGCATCTTGCCGCGCTTTCAAAATTCGGTTCCAGCGTCGAATACCGTTCCTGCGCGAGCATCAGTGAAGTGTTCCGCGAAATCGAACAAGGCCGCGCGGATTATGGGGTGATCCCCATCGAGAATTCCATCGATGGGGCCGTCAGTCACACGCTCGACATGTTCATCGATTCGGATCTCAAGATTTGTTCGGAGATCTATTTTGAGATCTCGCACAATCTGATGTCGAACGCTCGGGACATGAAACAGATCAAACGCGTGTATTCCAAGGCGGAGGTGTTTGGTCAGTGCCGCATGTGGCTGGAATCGCATCTTCATCACGCGGAACTTATGGAAGCTTCGAGCACGGCCGCGGCCGCAAAACGCGCGGCCGATGAGAACGGCGCCGCGGCGATCGGTTCCAAGCTTGCGGCAACGCTTTATAATGTGCCGATCCTGGCCGAGGCGATCCAAGATTTCCCGAATAATATGACGCGTTTTCTCGTGATCTCCAAACAAATCCCGTCGCGGACGAAGCATGACAAGACTTCCGTGCTGGTTTCGATTCGCGATAAGGTAGGCGCGCTTTATGAAATGCTCCTGCCGATCAAAAAATACCGCGTGAACATGACCAAGATCGAATCGCGCCCGTCCAAAAAGAAGGCGTGGGATTATTATTTCTATATCGATCTGGAGGGGCATGTGGAAGATCCTCATGTCCGGAAAATGCTCGAGGCCATGGAAAAGAAGGTCAAGTTCCTCAAGGTGCTGGGTTCTTATCCCGCTGCCGGAAAAACGAAAGACTAAAAAAAACAGTATCAGAGCGTCGACGTATCAAGGTATCAAAACTTTGACACTCTGATACCTCGACACTTTGATACGGACAAATATGATCCCATTCAAACGCCACATCCAGGACATCAAACCTTACGAGCCGGGGAAGCCGATCAAGGAGCTTCAGCGGGAGTATGGGATGAGGAGTGTGATCAAACTCGCTTCAAATGAAAATCCGCTCGGGCCGTCGGGGAAGGCGATCCGCGCGATGCGTAAGACGATCCGGGAGGTGCATCTTTATCCGGAGGGGAACTGCTACTATCTTCTGACGCGCCTCGCCAAGGAGCTGGACCTCGACCCCGCGCAGATCATTTTCGGGAATGGATCGAATGAGATCATAGAACTTTTGGCGCGCGGTTTTTTATCCGAAGGAGACGAAGTCATTTCTTCCGAAATGACGTTCCTCGTTTATCCGATCCTGTCCCAGGTCTGCGGCGCGAAGTTCAAAGCGGTCCCCATGACCCGGGACTACCGCTATGACCTTGACGGGATCCTCCGGGCGATCACGCCGAAGACACGGATTATTTTTATCGCCAATCCGAATAATCCGACGGGAACGTATGTGACGGCGCGGGAGGTCGAGGACTTCCTTGCTAAAGTCCCGGAAAATATCGTCGTGTGTTTTGACGAAGCGTACGTGGATTTTGTGGATGCCGAAGATTTCCCTAAAATGCTTGCTTATGTGAAGGCCGGGCGCGCGAACGTGGTGGTGCTGAGGACTTTCTCCAAGGCCTATGGGCTCGCGGGATTGCGTATCGGCTACGGCGCGGCCTCGAAGGAAATGGCGGCGTATCTTCACAAAGTCCGCCAGCCGTTCAATGTCAATGCCGTGGCGCAGGCCGCGGCGGCTGCGGCGCTCGACGATTCATTCTTTCTTTGGCGGACCAAATGGCTCGTGGTGCGCGGCCGGAAATTTTTCTACCGTAAGCTCAAGCCCTTGGGACTGGAATATCTTCCCAGCCAGGCGAATTTTATCCTTGTTCACATGAAGACCGACGGCCAAGAGGTTTATCAGGAGCTGCTTCGCCAGGGGATGATCGTCCGGCCCATGAGCGCCTACAAGCTAGGGGAATGGATTCGTATCACGATCGGACGGCACAGTCAAAATACGGAATTGATCCGGTTGCTTAAGGCTTATCTGAACAAAAATATTTCTTGTAAGGCATCCAGAGTCAGTGCGGCGTAAAGCGTACGGCGTAAAAGCTTTTGCTTTGTGCGCCGTACTCCGTACGCTTTACGTGCGAGGTACTTGAAAATCAATTAAGGAGATTGATTCAACATGATCATTGTCTTAAAGAAAACCGCGACGCCTCAAGAGCTTGAACATATCTGTCAAAAGGTACGCGAACTGGGTCTGACGCCCAACGTGTCCCGAGGCATTGAACGCACCGTCATCGGCGTCATCGGAGAAGAAGAGAAGCTTCAGGTTCAGCCGCTTGAGGCATTCCCCGGCGTTGAATCGGTGATGTCGGTCCTGAAACCTTATAAGCTTGCGAGCCGGGACTACAAGGCCGAGAACACGGAATTCGACATGGGGAACGGCGTGAAAGTCGGCGGCAAAAAGATTGTTGTGATGGCCGGACCCTGCTCGGTGGAAAATTATGACATGCTTCTGAGCGTGGCTCAATCCGTTAAGAAGGCCGGGGCGACATTTCTCCGCGGGGGCGCTTTCAAGCCGCGCACTTCGCCTTACTCCTTCCAGGGACTTGGCGAAGAGGGTTTGAAATATCTGCGCCAGGTGGCGGACGAAGTCGGACTGTTGGTCGTGACGGAGGTGATGGATACGCGTCAGGTCGAGCTTGTGTCGCAGTACGCGGATATGCTCCAGATCGGCGCGCGGAATATGCAGAACTTCGACCTTCTTAAGGAGTGCGGCATGGCAAAGAAGGCGGTTCTGCTTAAGCGCGGTCTCGCGGCGACGGTGAAGGATCTTCTGATGTCCGCGGAATACCTGCTTTCCAAGGGCAACTTCAAGGTCCTGCTGGGGGAACGCGGGATCCGCACCTTCGAGACCGCGACAAAAAATACCCTGGATCTCAACGCGATCCCGGTGATCAAAAAAGAGACCCATTTGCCGGTGCTTGTGGATCCTTCTCACGGGACGGGATACCGCGATTTTGTGCCGCCGATGGCGATGGCCGGAGTCGCGGCGGGATGCGATGGTCTGATGGTCGAAGTTCATCCGAATCCGGAAGAAGCCAAAAGCGACGGCGAACAGTCAGTGCTGCCGGTTCAATTCGAAGAAATGATGCGTAAGGTCCGCCTCATCGCGCACGCGGTCGGACGGGACATCTAGAAACGCGTACGGCGAAAGGGTTCAAATGTTGGGCGCCATACGCCTTCCGCCTTACTCCTTTCAAAGAGAGAAGATAAATTTTATGTTTAGAAAAATAACCATCGTGGGTCTTGGATTGATGGGCGGATCTTTGGCCGCCGCATGCCGGAAGAAATTCCCCAAGGCGCGGATCGTCGGGATCAGCCGGAGCCGCGAGGCCCTCGCACTGGCTAAAAAAAATCAATGGGTTCACGAAGCGACGAACGATGTGAGGAGGGGCGCGAAAGGCGCTGATCTGATAGTGCTCTGTACGCCGGTGGACACCTTTCTTCCTTATCTTAAAGCGATCGACCGGGTGTGCGCGAAAGGCGCCTTGGTCCTGGACGTCGGAAGCGTTAAGGTCTCTGTCCTGAAAGAGGCGAACTCGCGAACGTGGAAGAATCTTTTCTTCGTCGGATGTCATCCGATGGTCGGTTCCCACGCGCGGGGGATTCGGGCCGCGAATCCCTCCTTATATGAAGGGGGCTTGGTGCTCCTAACGCGCGATCCAAAAACTTGCGCTTCGGGCTATGCGCGCGCCAAAAAATTCTGGTCCCGATTTTCATCCCGGATCGTGGAGATGAATCCTGAAATGCACGATAAACTCGTGGGCGAAGTCAGCCACTTGCCGCACGCGATCGCGGTGTGTCTTATGCATGCGGTGTCCGATCCCGCGCTCAAGATCGCTTCGACCGGTTTTCGCGATACCACGCGTATCGCGGCGGCGGCCTCGTCGATCTGGCGGCCCATTTTTTCCGCGAACCGTAAAGTGATGCTGGACGTCTTAAGCCGTTTCGAGCACGAGCTCCGGAGATTCAAACAACTTCTGAAGTCTCAAGATACCGGGGCGCTGACCCGGTTTTTGGATCAGGCGCGACAACGCCGCTGCCGGTTTTAGCCGGTCTGAACAAAAGACCCGTCGACCTCTCCCTCC
>JAHFHJ010000071.1:0-6138 GCA_023246985.1 Candidatus Omnitrophota bacterium
GCTGCTTTCTTTTTCATGTGACGCTCCCTTTTTGAGTGTCTTGCTGCCATCATGGGGATGAGAGGATTATACTGGCCTTCATATTACCCGTTTATCCGACAAATTCAAAACAAAATAAATGTGACCCGCCTGATAAAAACACCCTAAAAAAATCATCTTGAATTTATCTTCTAAAGGCGCTATTAATGGTTTTCCCACTGTCAAGAATCTCGGTTCGAGATATTCTTGACTCCGGAGACAAAAGCCATTATGACCATCGCCGTTTTGGGACTGAACCATAAATCAAGCCGTCTAGAACTCCGCGAAGCCCTTCAGAGGAAGATCGAAGGGATCGATGAAGCTTACGCTTCCCTGCTGAATACATCCTCCTTCAAAGAGTTCATGATCCTGTCCACTTGCAACCGGATCGAGATCTATTTCACGACCGAACACATTGAAAGCTCCCTCCAAGCCCTGGAATCCCTCCTGCTTGAAGAACATGCCGATGCTATCGGAGAATTCCGGAACAGTTTTTATCTTTTCCAGGGGGAGGACGCCATCCGTCATTGCTTTACGGTCGCTCCCGGACTCGATTCCATGATCCTGGGAGAACCCGAGATCCTGGGTCAGGTAAAACGGGCCTTTCAAACCGCCCAGGAAAAAGGCACCTTGAACGGCCCTTTACTGCGCCTTTTTGAAAAAGCCTTTCAGACCGCCAAAGAAATCCGGTCGGAAACGGATATCGGAAAAGGCGCGATCGGGACCGCCTCGGTCAGCATGGCGCTTGCTCAAAAAGTCTGCGGAACTCTTGAAACGAAATCGATCCTGATTCTTGGCGCCGGGAAATTAGGCGAAAAATTGATCCTGCATTTGATGCGGCATGACTGTAAGAACATCACCCTTTCGAGCCGCCGCCGGGAACGCGGCCAGGAACTGGCTCAACAACATTCCATCCGCGCCGTCCCCTATGGGGACTGGAAACAATGCCTGGATCAAACCGACATCCTTATCTCCGCGACAACGCATCCGGAGATCCTTCTTTCCGCAGCCGAGCTATCCGTCATCATGTCACAAAGGGAAAAAAGGCCGCTTTGCTTGATCGATCTTGCCGTGCCCAGGACCCTCGATCCGGAAGTCTCCAGGATCGAGCAGGTCCATGCGTTCAATATTGAAGACCTGAAAGGGATCGGGTATCAGAACTTGAAATTCCGCGAGAATGCCATGGCCCAGGCGTACGCCATTATCCATGCCAGGACCAAGATGTTCTTGATGGGACTGCAAATGCCCGATTTTTCGGTCTTGGTCCCGAAACTGAATCAGCTGGTGCACGATTGCGTGCGGCAGGAAGTTTCCGCGGCCTTGGAGGCTTATGGGACCTCGGGTGAAGAGCAGCGAATCGCAGAACGCGCGGTCTATCAGCTGGAACACCACCTCACTCACAAACTTTTGTTGCGGATGAAAACGCTGATGTCCGGTGAGGAAGCTCAAAATACGGGGGCTCTCTTCGCGAAGGTTTTCCAGGATGAACTCGCCCAGGTCCATATTCCGGAGGTGCTCAGGCAATCGGACAGCTTCCTGGAGGATCTTCGAAAGCGTTTTCACGAACGACTTCCGGCCATCGTCGCCCCTTAAACTCTATCCCGACTTTGATTTTCTTTTCATGAAGGGTAGTCGGGATTGCCCCATCCCGCCCCATGGGCGGGATGATAAGGATTGGGACTACGCCCCTTTTGCCTTTTGAGCGTTATACCGCTCCTGAAACTCCTGCTGAGCCTTTTTCCTTTTCGCTTCTTCAGCGGGATCCATTTTGTTGAGGTACCACCTGTGGTTCGCAGAGTTCAAGACCTCGTCGAGTTTGGCTTGAAGGGCTTGAGCCTGTTGGACCTTCGCGCGGTCTTTGGAACGGAGATTCTGTTCGGCCAGTTCTTGTAACTGCGGGATGAACTCCGAGTAAAAATTCTTGGCAACTTCATAGGTCCCGTGCCAGTGCGTGTAGTCCGGTCCCATCATGGAGGCGCCATGACGGGCGCGGCGGCCTTCATGGTGCCAAAGTTCGAACCATGTGAAATCGATCTTGTTTCCGAAGGGAACCGGCTTCAGGAGCGGTTTTGCCAATCCCATGAGTGCCATCCCCGGTTTCGCGAATTTATCGTGGTAAAGCTCGATCAGACTGTCGTATTGAACGTAAAAGCCATCCACAAAGCCCGCGCTGTGACAGTTCAAACAGACATTTTTCATGTTGTCGCGCCGCTTTTTCCAATCAACGTCCTTGTCCGCCAATCCCAACTTGGCATCGGAGACCTCGGGACGCACGGAGAGTTCCGGACGGTTATTCCAGCTGATGCGGAGCCCCACATCATGGGAGACGGGTTGCGTCGGCGTCGCGCTCATGTGACAGGTCGCGCAAGTCGGGGCCGCATTATAATCCTCACCCACCACCCATTTTTTATTCTCCAGGTTCATCTTGTCTTTGTTGGCATGAAACGCGATCCCGTGCTTGGATTCCTCATAGATCTCCTCTTGCGGGTGATCGGGTCCCATATGACATTTGCCGCAATTCTCGGGATTACGCGCTTGCTCTACCGAGAACTTGTGACGGGAATGACAGGCGCTGCAGGCACCCTCTGAGCCGTCCGGATTGATTCTTCCGATCCCGGTGTTGGGCCAAGTTCCGGGATCCAGTCTTCCCTCCCCGATCACCTTGACCTCGGATCCGTGACATTGCCAGCAACCGTTCACCACGGCCGCGGAGGTGCCTTCGGGAAATCCCGGGGAGACAAAACCGCGATTGCCTTCGACCACTTCCGCAAGGCGGTTATCCTGGGAACCGAGGATCCGGGCCGCCTTCGCGTGATGAGAACCTTCAAACTGAGCGACTTCTTTGGCATGACACTTCGCGCAATCACGCGGCGAAACGATCGTCGCGATCGTCACCCCGTGATGATCAAATGCATCGCTTTCTCCCGTTTTCGCCTGGTGGCATTCAAAGCATCCGACCTTTTCCTGAAAATGCCCGCTCGTCTCCCATTGTCTCACGATCACCGGAGTCTCGGATTGATGGCATTCCAGGCATTCCTGGGATTGTTTCGATAATTCCTTCCGTGCCGTCTCCGCCGCATTCACAGTCTGGCAAAAGATACAACCGGCAAGAACCCAAAGCGAAAGAAAACGTTTCATAGGTTCTCCTTATTTTGTTTCCTAACCCCAACTTTGAATTTTTTTACATCAATGGTAGTTGGGGTTGCCCCAATTTCAACTTCGTTAAAATTGATAGGTATTGGGACTAACTGCGTTTTTCAATTTCCGAAAGAAGCTTCTTAAAAATAGACCCGTGGAACGGAAGGCAGGCGTACCAGTAAAGCTTGCCCCAGAAGTTCTGCGTATCGTAATAAGCGGTGAGAGACAGTTGCCTCTGGTGACCTTCTTCCTTGATGTCAAATTCAAGCCATGCCTTGCCTGATAATATCATTTCCGCCCGTAAAAGAAGGCGTTTATTTTGCTGAAGGTCCTCAATTCTCCAAAAATCAATGACATCATTGATCTTCAAGTCGGTATAACTTCGCCGTCCTCGGGAAGTCCCCACTCCTCCAAGGATGCGGTCGATCATTCCCCGTAAGCGCCACATCCAGTTATTATGAAACCATCCTCTTTTGCCGCCCACATGGCAAATAAATTTGAAAAGGGACGCGGCATTTTTTTTTGTCAACAAAGAATAACGGGTGCTATAAACGGGCCCATTTCTCAATTCATGCAGTTTAATCGCCAGCTCATGGGCGGGAGGATAGGCGTCCGACCACCGGGTCGAGACTTTATCCTGTTCTTCGCGGCTCAGCGCCCGAACAACCGCCTCTTTATAAGACATGGGATCAAACGGCAAATAATGTTTGATCAGGTCCTCTTGGCATACGACCTCATTGGTCACCCCTTCCATGAGGCATTGCGTGATGGAGGCCGGGACCGGCGTGAAAAGGCTCGCGAGATAAGCAAAGACCCTCGTATCGGAAAAGGGGGAACTGAAGAAAATGATTTTTTTATTGAGGATCCGGCTGAGAACCTTCAGCATCTCCTCATAAGTCATGACATCCTGCCCGCCGATGTCAAAATTTTTGCCGGAGGTCCCGGGGACCTCAAGAACACCCACCAGATATTTGATCACATCTCGAATCGCAATAGGCTGACACCGATTTTTGGCCCAATAAGGAATGGGCATGAATTCGAGCCGGCGCACCAAATACTGGATGATCTCATAGGACGCGCTCCCCGATCCGATAATGACCCCGGCCCGGAGAATGGTCACCGGGATCCCGCCTCGCTTGAGTTCTTCCGCCACTTCCATGCGGCTGCGCAAATGAGACGAAAGGGAGCTCCGCGTGTCGCCCAACCCTCCAAGATAGATCATCCGACGGATCTTCTGCTGCTCGGCGGCTTTTCTAAAATTTTCCGCAACCTTAATGTCGGCGGCTTCAAATTCCTTCGGCCCAAGATGAAGCGAATGAAGCAAATAAAAAGCCGCGCCGATTCCCTCCAGCGCCTTTTGCAAAGACTCGATATCTTTTTCCAAGGCATCCGCAACGGCAATCTCCGCGCGGGGCCATCGCGCGCGATATTCGGGAGAATCCTTCCGGACCATCGCTCGCACCTGATAGCCCCTTGCCAATAGTTCCGGAACAAGCCTTCCTCCGATATATCCGGAAGCGCCGGTCACGAGAATTTTACCTGAATGGGGATCGGGGTTAGAAGGCAGGAGGTTACAGAAGAGATCGTTAGGGTCTTCGGAAGAAACGGAAGGATTAGGAGTCACGCATAGACCCGTCGAAAAAATGATGCATAAAAATTCACCTACATTTCGCGCGTTTGAATCGCTCTCCGGACGGCCTGGAGGGTCCGGTGAAGATCTTTTTCGCCATGCGCAACCGAAAGGAAATTGGCCTCATAAGGAGAAGGCGCGAAATAAACTCCCGTCTGAAGCAGCGCGTGATAGAACTTCCGGAACGCGGCGGAGTCCTGGGAAGAAGCCGTCTTGTAATCACGCACCTTGAGGCCGGTAAAAAAAACGGTGAACATGGATCCGACCGTGTTGATCCGGACTTTGACCCCTTCGGCATTCGCGGCTTTTTGAATGCCCTCACAAAGCTTTTTCGTGACCCCGGCCAGTTTCCGGTAGGGACGTGAACGCGCCAAACATTTGAGGGTGATGATTCCCGCGGTGACCGCGATGGGATTCCCGGACAATGTCCCCGCCTGGTAGGCGCCCCCCAAGGGCGCCAGGACTTTCATAACCTCGCGCCGGCCGCCGAAAGCACCGAGCGGCATTCCCCCTCCGATGATCTTCCCGAGGCAGGTCAGGTCCGGACGAATACCGAAAAGGTCCTGAACGCCGCCGTACCTCAACCGGAAACCGGTGATCACCTCATCAAAGATCAGGAGAGCGCCGTGTTCGTCACAAAGTTTTCTAAGCCCTTCCAAAAAACCGGGTTCCGGCGGCACCACGCCCATGTTCCCGGCAACGGGCTCGACAATGACCGCGGCGATCTCTTGACCGTATTTATGAAAAACAGCCCGGGTCCCGGCAAGGTCATTGTACGGCGCTACCAGGGTATGCTTCGAGAAATCGGCCGGAACCCCGAGACTGTCCGGAATGCCCAAGGTCGTCGCACCGGAACCCGCTTTGACTAAAAGATAATCCGCGCTTCCGTGGTAACAGCCTTCAAACTTAAGGACCTTGTCCCTTCCGGTATGAGCTCGCGCGACACGAACCGCTCCCATCACGGCCTCGGTGCCGGAACTTGTTAAGCGAACCTGTTCGACAGAGGGGATCGCTCCGGCAATAAGTCGGGCAAGCTCGGTTTCCAATCTTGTCGGCATTCCGTAGCTTGTTCCGTTCCGGATCGCTCGCTCAAGCGCTTTGACAACCTCGGGATGGGCGTGCCCAAGGATCAGCGCGCCCCAGGACATGCAGTAATCGATCAGCGTGCGTCCGTCTTCGACTTGGATCTTCGATCCCTTCGCCTGTTTTACAAAAACCGGATCTCCGCCGACCGACCTGAAGGACCGCACGGGACTGTTCACTCCTCCGACAAGATAGCGGCTCGCTTCTTTAAAAAGCATCGCATGGTTTTGAGTAGCCTCTTTTTTATTTTTTTTCTTCATAACCCCTTA
>JAHFHJ010000071.1:6238-7504 GCA_023246985.1 Candidatus Omnitrophota bacterium
CCTCGGACTTCAATTGATCCAGACGCTCCTGCATGGTCCCGCGGATATCCACAAGCTCAAGATCGGAGCGATACGCTTTCAGTTGGGCCTTCCTGCGCTCGCTGCTTGTTCCGACCCGCGCGCCCTTAGGAAGTTCCGCCAGTTTTAATCCCTGCCTTGAAACCAGCACATCATAGGGATTCACGGACCGCGTCACGGCCGCGACCTCGATCCCGACGGGGATCACATCCGGAAGATCTTTGGCGCTATGAACCGCGCAATCGATCTTTCCGTGAACAAGCACCTCGTCAATTTCTCTCGTGAAAAAATCCGTTCCTTCCATCCCGGAGATCGGGGTCTTTTTATCTTTATCCCCCGCCGTATCGATCGGAATAATCCTGGCTTTGATTCCGGGCATAATTTTCCGCAGAACCCTTAAGGTCTCTTCGACCTGGACCAACGCCAGCGGACTTTTCCTTGTTCCAAGACGAATTATTTTTTTCATAAATATCATTTCCAGTAACCGAGAATGATGCAAAGGCTGTAAAGGATCCCGAACGCCATCTGCTGAAACCCCACCGTTCGAGCTTTGACAGGGACTTGGTATTTTAACATTCCCAGCGCGGCATTCAAACAAAGCGCCGTAAATCCAAGAGTGACCGGCCAAGGAACAAAATGCACCCGGGTAAAAACAAGAAGCAGCGTGAGCGCGAGACCATGAACCCAGAATACTTGTCCCGGTGAATACTCCCTCCCCTTGGCCAGTCTTAATTTATTCCGGACATACGTCACGGAAGCAAAGATCCGGAGGCACAGAAGACCCCAGATTGCAAACGCCGTTCCGGAAGGTTTCCCGCCGGCGATCAGGATCACGGCCGCAAGGGAAGAAACCGCACTGCCGCCGGCGGTTTCTGACAGAAAACTGCGTCCCTGGTTCTTGAAATCCAGCATCAATTGCGCGAGAGAAAGGATCAAACCGGCGATCATCGGCCGCCAAAAAGGCGCGGATGAAAGTGCCGCGGCTTGAGTCAAAGCGAGAAGTCCGAGCGTGGCATAAAGAAGCATAAAAAACAAGGTCCCGCGCGTTAAAGACCGGTTCTTCAGAACCCCTTTTGCGGGTTGAGTAAAACAAAAAAGGCTCAATGCGGCGAACCCAAGCAGAAGTCCTGCTTTTGTCGGCGCGAGGCAAAACCCGACCAGGAATGCCTCCGCAAGCAATCCCCAGACGCCATATTCCCGGGGAAGCGCTATGTCTTTGAATTTCATCGCGGGTCCATACTCCCTATG
>JAHFHJ010000072.1 GCA_023246985.1 Candidatus Omnitrophota bacterium
TTTATGAACGCTTGCAGTGGATCAAGATAATTCATTATCTTGAAACGACCCTTTGATGTAAAATGCTCGGAAATCGACCCCGTAGCTCAGGTGGATAGAGCACCTGCCTTCGGTAGGAGCCTTTACGGGAAAACGAACCTGTGAAGTGGATGTCGCTAAGTCGGTGGATCCCCTTTTCATAGAAAGGGCAACACCGAGCTACCCAGAAAAACAGGGAAGTGTAGAGACTTTACACGACAGGGCTGAGACGCCTAAGAGAAAGTCCGGCCAGCAAACCCTTAAACGGGCGGTCAAGGTAACTTGATGCTGGATGCTAAGCAGGGGGTCGGCAGTTCGAATCTGCCCGGGGTCGCTTTTTTTCCTTCCAAGATACAAGGGCCGCTTTTGGGATTGGGTCGACCGTCCCCCTCAAGGTCTGAGAGAGAGTGCGGGGTCTCATGCAGCCGGGACAGCCTTGATCGGGCTCTTGGAAACATCCCGGGACACGCGGATTACTTTCAGCGCGCCGCGCGGTTTGTCGAGATCCTTCGGCAAAACGAGCTGGTTTTTCACGACCCGCGCTCCGACCACGCCTTCCATGGCCTGCCGCAGCATCCATCCCGCGGCGCCGGTGTAACCGTGCCATATCATGCGACCCGACTCAAAGGTCGTCAGAATATCGGCCGACTGTTTATTGGGCTGGCCCCCGTAGATCTCAATTTCGCGCATGTGAGCGATCGGTGAGATCTTCAGCCACAGCCGGTAGGCCGTCGCGCGATATTCATCCGCCTTGGCCGGATCCCCGCGCTTTTCAAACTCCTCGGCAAGAAGCCGCGCCGCGCGAACGAGCCATTGAACGCCGTGACAATACATACCATTTTCACGAACGCCTTCCGGATATTTGCTGCTACGGCCGAGATAGGGTTTCGTGTCTTCGCGGAGTGCCGGCCATCCGAGCAGAATCGCGTTTTCTTTTTCAAGCACCCGGAGCGCCGTATTGAAGATCGTAACCCCGCGCTCGAAATTGATGCCGGACATCACCGACCAGGCCGCGGTCAGGGCGTCGATCTCCCATACTCCGCTGCCTTTGACGCCGATTTCGGTGCCGTCATCGTGAAAGGCGCGCAAGTAGCGATCCCCGCGCCAAGTCTTCTCAAGAGCGGCTTTCAGGTCGTTCATTTTCTGCGCGTAATACGCCTGCTTCGCGCTTCCTTCCTTAAGCCCGATGATCTCGATCATCCCCTGAAGAATGTCATAGAGAAAGAACCCGAGCCACACGCTCTCGCCACGTCCTTCACTCCCGATCTCATCCAACCCGTCATTCCAGTCACCGACGCCCATGAGCGGCAGGCCGTTCTTCCCCGTGCGCTTCTTGACCACGAGATCGATCGAGCGCATGCAATGCCTGTACAGAGTATCCGCGCGCGTGGCGCGGTGATAAAGATGTCCCCATCCTTGTTTGTTTTGCGGAAGCGGCGCGAACGGAAATTCGGAGACGACATAGGAGGTCATCTCATCCAGGATTGTTTGATCCCCCGTCGCGCGAACATACTCCGCGGCGCCCCAGGCGAGCCAAAGCGGATTATCCGAAGCGTGCGAACGGCACGAAAATGCCGTACGCCCGTCCGTCAGCGTAAAGAACCAGTGGAATACGTCCCCCTCGATGAACTGCTGGGACGCGTGCAGAAGAATCTGTTGGCGCGCCAAAGCCGGGTCCACCCAGATCAGGTTCACGGTATCCTGAAGCTGGTCGCGGAAACCAAAAGCGCCGCTTGTCTGATAAAAACCGCGGCGAGCCCAGATGCGCTCAGCGAGCGCCTGGTACTTAAGCCAGTTCTGATACCCATCAAATTCCGGTTGATTGGTCTCGACCGTGAGCGTCCCCATCAACCCCAGCCACCATCGGCGCGTCGCTTCAAGCTCTTTGCGAACGGTCTCGAGGTTCTTGTACTTTTGGACCAACCCCACCGCCTTTCCGCGGTCCTCGGCCTGTCCCATCACGATCGCAACCGTGCATTCGCCGCGGGCCGGAATCTCCACCGTTCCCACAAATCCCGCGATCTGCCCGTCATCGGTCAGCTGCGTCGCGTCCGGCGCGGCATTTTCCACCATCCAAGGGCGCTTGATGCCGCGGCCCGAGCCGAAGAAACGGCCGCGCCTTGTTTCCACGCAATCTGCCGGGATCGACATGGACGCGAACGCCCATCCGGAACGGAAGATATTGCGCGGGTTCTCAAAGTAAAGCGCGTCCGAGCCCTTGTCATGACGCACCTGAAGCGGCCCGGATCTCTCCGGTTGAAACGAAAGCACCATCTGGAAATAAGGCGCGATCCTCATCCGACGGGGCTTGTCCTCGTCATTCCGCAGGGTCAACAGATACACGCCAAGCGGATCGCCGGGCGGCACATAAACCGTCAACTGCGACGAAAGGCTCCCGTCTTTCATGCGGAAGACCGCCGTCCCGTCCACGCTAAATTCGGACTCATGTTTGCCGCTATTATCATTAAGCGGCTGATAGGTCGGCGAATACCATTCGTCCCGGTCCGTATCATAAAGATAGATGGCCTCCGTCGGAACTTCTTTGGTCACCGTGTCCGGCCAATCCGGAGTTAAACGGTTCTGCTGGGAATTACCGTTGCAGGAGGTGTGAAGCCCCCGGTTCGTCACCATGACCGAATGCACGGCATTCGACATCGCATGATCGAACGGACGCGGCGTAAAAGGCGTCAACACCTTGAGTGTGTTGCCGTGATCCAGGAACTCGTAATAGGGCTGCGGCGTTCCCGGAGGGATCTCCCCATGACCGATCAAGAACGCCCGGGGCTTGGGGGCCGCCAAGGGCGCGCGATGCGATGGATTCGGCTTGAGGTACTTCGCGATCATCTCCAACGCCGCTTTTTTGTTCTTGGAATATCCGATCATAAAACGCATCGTTAGGGATGCTCTGGGCGCCACGAGCGCGTTCACCATCAAGCTGCCGATGGGATCAAAGGTCGGATAGGCGGCCGTATCTTGGGCCGGCAAAAAGTCGAGCGTCTCGAGACTGCGCGGCGCCCAGAGGCTTTGCCCGCGACCCACAAAATCCACGCGCCCCGTGTGGAAACCTTCCGGAACAATCTCCGAAGCCAGAAACCCCATGGATTTCGTACTCTTCTGCCACGACAGGATCGCATTCGAGCCGGCCACATATTCCATTTCCGGATACAAACGCGCGTACTGCGTGTGGAAGCGATCATGAAGTCCGCCGTTTAAGACCCATTCCAGGTACGGAACAACCTTCAGAGGGCGGGATTTTTCCGTCCTATTCTCGATCGTGATCTTCCAAAGCTCCGCCGGGGTATCCCGATCCGGCAGGCTGATCTCGATCGTCGTTTTCACGCTGTGGCTTGCGTTGGTGAGTTTCAAAACGTCTTCGCAGCGCTCGACCTGAGACGCTTCGAATTGTTCTGCCGGAAAATTTCCAGCGACCGGCCACGCCTCGGGCTTGCCGTCCGCTCCCGCCGCCGTGTCCACAAGGAAAAGAGCGCGACCGCACGGATCGATCGCGTCATAGGAGCGGCGGCTGATATCACATTCTTTGCTCAAAAACTCGCTGTAAATTTCGCCGTTCTCTTTGGCGACCACTTTGTATTCGAGGTTCCCTACTTCATAACTTTTGATACGACGCTTTCGGGCGCGCGCGTTCAGCGTGCGAACCCCAAACGAAATCCCGGTCGCGACAAGAACGGCCCCCGCGATCCAAAGCAGCGTTTGCGGAAGCGATAACGAATGGAGGTAGGGCAACAGTCCTTTCCCTCTCGCGGCATTCTGCATACCTTCCGCGGTGTTCCAGACATGTTCCCAGTCCTTGCCGCGCGGAAGATAGAACGGGATCAAAAGCGGCGCCCAGGTCGTAAAACGCTTCACCCCTTCCGGGATATAACGCTGCGCCGAGGCCTTGCCGATGAATTTTGAGGTCTTTTCGTCCAATCGGTCCATGCCGATGAAGCTGAGATTGACGAGCGTCGCGACGCGAAGTCCCATGTGATCCATCCAGATAAGGATTCGGAAAAAATCGAACGCCAGGATCCAGACAAAGATCTTAAGACTCCACGCCTGGAACGCGGGCGCCGGCATCGTGAGACTGTTCCATGTCGCGAGGATCGTCCGGATCGCGCCGTCCTGATTGTACCAGGTCGCGGTCGGCATCATGCGCAAGAAGGTGTAGATGATCGGCGACATCCAGAGACCCCATCGCAATACGTAGATCATGAGTTCGCTTAACTGGGCAAGACCCGCTTTCGAAAAGAAAAACTTGATCGGGGTTTTATCCTTATCAAAAAAGGCCTGCATGAACACTTTGTTAACGGCAAAAAGCCAGGTAGCGACCGACCACTTGATCACGCCGTCCAGAGATTCCGTGAAAAGCAGCTTCACGCCTCCCGAACAATAGCCCAGATCCATAAGTCCCCACTTGCTGATCAGGACCGGCTGCACGTAGTGCCCGGAAGGATTGAAATACGGATACGCGGCAAATTCCGCCGCGGAAAACCGGGCGGACATATAGAGCTTGAACTTGTAGAGGATCACCGGGACTTGCGCGGCGTCCAGATAGAATGCCACGGCCGCGCCGAGAAAAATCCCGAGACATGAATCGACAAGATAAAGGCGCCACGACTGAACCTTCCCTTGACCCTTACACGCGTAAATAATATCCCGAATAAGACTTACGCCGCCGGAGGCCAACAAGCCGATAAGAAGCCCGAATACGACGCGGTCCGACATTTGCTTCTGAAAATATCCTTGAGCGATCATGGCCGCAAACCCATAGCCGACAATCGCACCCCGGAGATAAAGCGTTCCACTGCGGTAGCTGTACCGCATTCGGTCAAAAAATTTCAGGCTTCCGTCAAAAGTTTCAATGATCGTTTTGACGAACGGAAAAATCAAAACGCCGAGGAAAGTCCCGATAACGTACGGAGAGGAAGCCATGAACGTTTGAGCGGCAGGCGTCACGAAGGCCGCCTGAAGCGCGTAAAGGATCGCCATCAAAATACCGCTATAAGCCATCCCCTTTCGCATACCCGTCGTTGTATGCTTCCAAATATTCTCGGCGGAAGGCGCGACGCGCTTCCCGCAGTCCAAAAGTATTCCGGTAAGGAGATAGATCTCTCCCCACAATCCCGCGAAAGACAGCATCGTCAAAAAAACAGACGCAACCGCGCGCGCTACCAAGGGCAATGCCGCGACCGCCGGAACCGCGCCGAGATCCGCGATGGAGGGCGCTAACACCGCGCCAAGCGACGCTCCAAAGATAAACGCGTGGGCCGTGAGCGTCTTGAGGATCTTTCCTTGGGTGACAAGCCCAAGACCGTTCACAAGAACTTCATTAAACGCGAACACCACCATAAGCCGGCCGGCCCATTCCAGGATCGCGGGCCAGGCGGCAAGGGTCCCGCCGCTCAGATCGTAGGTTAAAGTTTGCAAGAGCGAGACATTCTCCAGAAGCAACAACCCGCCGAAAAAGAATGGGATCCCCGCAATCATGGCTCCGGTAACGGGCCTGACGTGCTTGCCGGTCGAACTCAGCGCATGGGCGTTAAAAACGTGATAGATTAAAAAGGTGACCGCCGCGGTCAGACGGTTGATCATCAAAAGCTGACCCCACGCGGCAGGGGCTTGCAAAAGTTCCGTCCGGCTTGACGCGGCCGCCAAAAATCCGGTGACCAGCGCGTTCTGGAAAACTTCCGAAGATTTCAAATGCGTGCCCGTGATCTTGAATTTCAGAAGTTCCGCGATAACCCCGCCCAAAATCGCCGCCCCGAGAATATTCATCAGAAGACAGGCCTTCGGCGCGCAAACGGACCCCAAGGAATAGATCCAAAGCATGACGCCCGTGATCAGCACGATCACTGATCCGTAAAAAAGATCCTGCTTGAGCTTTGCAGAGCCCGATTCTTTCCCCGGAGAAATGACGCTTAAATTCTTACCGGCTTCGGGCGCGCCCGAACTCGCGTCCCGGTTCCGGCCGAACGACGGAACAAACAGACGGGACAACAGCGCCAAGATCAGCCCCAAAAGAAAAACGGAACCGAATTTGATCGGCGTCAGATATTTTCCGGAAAACGTGGTTTTGCAAAAATCAAACCCGAGGTACAAGGTCCCGCTTACGGAAGCGTCATGACCCCTTGGCGCGATCACGAAATTCACTTCCGTCAACTGTCCGATCGCGTTCCAGCGGATCGATTTTTGAACGGAATTCCATCCCGGCTTCAATCTTAAAGCGATCCTCTGCGTTCCCGCGGTCCCTTGAATCTCCGCTTTGACGGCGATCTTGCTCAATTGAGCGGCATCCAGAACCCTGAAACCGATATCGATCGTATTGACCTGAGCGGCCGTGAGATCGGAGGGGAATTTTTTAGTCCGGACATTGAGCGAGGAGCCTTGGGCCAGCGTGTACCCGAGGTCCAAAACATCCCTTTTAGCTTCTTCATCAAAAGAAAAATTGACGGAACTCTTGGCCGCCCCTACGGGGGAAACTCCTTTATCCACGGCGTCCAAAAGGCCGAACGAGGAACGAAGTGCCGGCGCGGTAACGGCGGCGGGCGCTGTTCGGGAAACCGAAGGCAGAACCGGGAGATCCACATCAACAGTAACGCCTTTCGGAGCCGGAACAGCTTTAGCGGCGGCCTTGACCCCCGGAACCTTCGCGGCAACAGCTTCAATGGTGGCCGGCTTGACTGCGGCAACCTGATGAATCAATTCCAGAGAAAAGGACAGCGTTCCCTTGACCGCCGCGGCGCCCTTCGAAGTGACCGTAAAAACAACTTCGTTTAAAGTTCCGATCTTGGTCCCATCGAGCGTCTCCTGCGAAGAACTCCAACCTGTTTTGAGGGCCACCGGGATCCGCTGAACCCCCCGGGCCCCGCGCGCCTCCATCGTCACGAAAATTTCATTTGCCTGAATCGCCGTCAGCGTCTTGACGCTGATCTTGACCCTATGGACCGAAGCCGCCCCAAGCTCCGCGGGAAAATTTTTCACCCAGGCGCTTACCGCGGCCCCCTGCGAAATCGAATAATCGAATTCCAGAACGTCCTTTTTCGCCGTCTCGTCAAAGGTCGCCGTAAGCGTCCCTTTGGCCGCCCCCGTAGGCGTCGTTCCCCGCTCGCGCGCGTCCAACAAAGTAAAAGTGGAAGCCGCCCGGACTCCGGCCGCGGTCGTCAAGACCGCGAGAAAAACGGAAATAATCACAATGAAGGATGAAAAAATTCTTGCGGGGGAACGCATTTCGTTCGTCCTATTTTTAAAAGGTTTAAAAACTTGTCAAAATTTTTTTGTGCTCTTAGTCCCAATACCTATTAATTTCAACGAAGTTGAAATTGGGGCAA
>JAHFHJ010000073.1:0-4733 GCA_023246985.1 Candidatus Omnitrophota bacterium
GGTGGATATTTATCCCGTAACCTACCGCCTTCCGGTCCGGGTCCAGTTCAAAGGAGATATCCCCGTCCAGATCCGTGATTTTTCGCTCGGGACGGGCGAAAGCACGGCCACCTTCGAAGAAGTGTTCCTCATTCAAGTCTCCGAAATGTTCCAGAAAAAACTCCGCCGCATGGAAGAACGGCTTGAGACCTTTGAGCCCGTGGCCGGGGCGAAAGACCTCGAACGCGGCGATTGGGTGGTTCATCTCAAATACGGCATCGGTCGTTTTCTCGGCACCAAGACGATCCAGATGCAGAAGGAACGCACCCGCTGCATGGCGATCGAATATGCCGAGCGTGAGATCCTTTATCTTTCTATGGAAGAACCGCTAGAGCGATACATCGGCGGCTCCGGTACGGGGCCCAAGCTGACCCGGCTTCATACCAAGGAATGGGAGAGGATCAAGG
This sequence comes from Candidatus Omnitrophota bacterium, assembly GCA_023246985.1. Taxonomy (GTDB): domain Bacteria; phylum Omnitrophota; class Omnitrophia; order Omnitrophales; family Aquincolibacteriaceae; genus Aquincolibacterium. Next base: position 447 of record JAHFHJ010000073.1, read on the forward strand.
CCCGCACGCGGACGGCGCTTCACAAGGTGGCCCACGATCTTCTGGAGATCCAGGCCAAACGCAGTCTCCTGAAGGGGCTGGCTTTTCCCCCGGACACGCCTTGGCAGAAACAATTCGAGGAAGAATTCCCGTTCGAAGAGACCGCGGGCCAGAAGCGGGCGATCGAAGAAGTCAAAAGGGATATGGAATCTTCGGGGCCGATGGACCGCTTGCTTTGCGGGGATGTGGGCTACGGCAAGACCGAGGTTGCGATGCGCGCGGCATTCAAAGCGGTGATGGGTGGCAAGCAGGTGGCGTTCCTGGTGCCGACCACGATCCTGGCCGAGCAGCATTATATTTTATTGAAGGAGCGCGCGAAGAATTTTCCGGTCACGGTCGAGCTCCTGTCCAGGTTCCAAAGGCCGAAGGCGCAGAAAGGCGTCGCGCGATCTTTGAGCGAAGGCGCCGCGGATGTGGTGATCGGAACGCACCGGCTGCTTTCTAGGGATATCCGGTTTAAGGATCTCGGGCTTGTGATCATCGATGAAGAACAGCGCTTCGGCGTGCGGCACAAGGAAAAACTCAAGCAGATGCGAACCCAGGTGGATGTCCTGACGCTTACCGCCACGCCGATCCCGCGCACGCTCCACATGGCGCTTTTGGGCGTGCGGGACATGTCGGTGATCGACACGCCGCCCGAGAACCGGCTGCCGATCGAAACTTTTGTGATGGAATACCATGAAAATATCATAAAACAGGCGGTCGAACGGGAGCTTGCCCGGAAGGGGCAGGTCTACTTCGTGCACAACCGCGTGCAGTCGATCGAGCGAGTCCATGAAAGGCTCAAGAAGCTTTTGCCCGGCGTGCGGCTCGGGGTCTTGCACGGGCAAATGAAAATCGACATGCTGGAAACCGTGATGAAACAATTCCTCGGGGGCGAGATCGATTGTCTTCTCTCGACCAATATCGTGGAATCGGGGATCGATATTCCGAACGTGAATACGCTGATCGTCGACCGGGCCGATTGCTTCGGGCTTGCGGATCTTTATCAATTGCGCGGCCGCGTGGGACGTTTTAAAGAAAAGCGCCAGGCGTACGCGTATTTCCTGATTCCGAAGGATTGGGTCATGACCCAGGACGCGCAAAAGCGCCTCCATGCCATCGAGAAATTCACACAGCTCGGGTCCGGGTTCAAGATCGCGATGGAGGATCTTGAGATCCGCGGCACCGGGAATCTGCTCGGCCACGAGCAAAGCGGCTTCATCCAAGCCGTCGGTTTTGACCTCTATTGCCGCATGCTTAAAAAAGCGGTGGAGGAGACGAAGAACGCCTGACGGCGTTCTTGAGTACGGCGAAAGGCGTGTTGCGTACGGCGTTATAGATACTCGGGAAGTAATTTTTTTCTCCGTACGCCGTACTACATCTTACGCCTCATTTTTTTAGGGCTACCACAAATCAATAGAAATTCCAGAGGGAGGGGGAGTATAATAAAAGCCCTTGGATTTTATGTTTCTTTAATCGTAAGTAAGAGTTCACGAGTCATTTGAGGCGGCTTTCTTAAAAACGATGCGATTTCTATCATCCCGGAAGAGCGCTCGCTCAACAAATCCTAGCCGTCTGTCGGCTGTTTTCTCTCCCGCCATTTGGCTGACGAATCGGCTCGCCTATCCCAAAAAGTTTATCCTCTTGTCCCTCTTTTTTGTTCTTCCGTTGACCGTGACCCTCGTTTTTTTAATGGACCAAATGAACGACCAGATCCGTTTTTCCGAGAAGGAACTTGAGGGAAACAAAGTGCTCAAACCCATGCGGCTTCTTTTGGAAAATCTTCAGCGTAACCGGGGTTTGGAGGTTTCCGCGGCAGATCCCCATACGTTTGTTTCGCCCGGCATGTTGGAAGAATCCAAAAAGAGCATCCAGGGTCCTATGGATCAAATCTCGGCGGTCGAAAAGGAAATAGGACGCAGGTTCCTGGTGACCCGGAAATGGACGCCTTTTCTGAAGGCGCGGGAAAATTATCTGAAAACCGAAGGCCCTTTAACCAGTCAGGAAGAGTTCAAGGAACATACGCGTCAAATAGCCATGCTCCTGGAAGCCATCACCGACGCGGCGGACCGATCCAACCTGATTCTTGATCCGGACCTGGATTCGTATTATTTGATGGATTTGGTCGTTACGCAATTGCCGCTATTGACCGAAGCGACGGGACAAGCGCGCGCTTGGGGGGTTCTGGTAGCTCAACGCAAACATATCGAGCCGTACGATTTATTTTTCTTGAGCAATCTTGCCGGAATCATTCAGCAAAGGCGTGAAAAAGTTCACTATGCCGTCAGCGTTATATTCCGTGAAAATCCTTCACTCAAGCCGCGGCTGGAGCCTTTGTTTCATCAAAGCACGGAAACTATCGATCGTTTCCTATCGGGGCTAAAGAATAAAGTTCTTATTCCCGTGGGTGAGGTTCGGATTCAGCCGGAAGAATATTGGAAGCTGAGCACGGAGGCCATGACCGCGAATTTCCGGTTCTATGACGCCGCGTCGGCGGCACTCGACGGAGTCTTGCAAAAACGCATTGACGGATTCTTAAAGAAAAAGGCGGCCATTCTCTCTTTTGTGGCGGTCATGATCCTGATGATTATTTATCTGGCGATCGGATTCTATCTAGCCGTCATGAGGGTGATTTCCGCTCTCGAAAGCGTCTCAAGACGCGTCGTTTCCGGCCAGGCGGAGGAACAAGCTATATTACCCGAGGTCCATGATGAAATGGGCCGCGTCGTGCGGTCTTTTGTCGAACTTGTCGCGCGTCTCCATAAAGATATTTCCGAGAGAGAAAAAGCCGAGTCGGCTCTTAGAGAAAGTAAGGAGAAGCTTCAGCGGATTACGGACGCCGTTCCGGGCGTTGTCTGTCAATACAAATTAACCAAGGACGGCACGCAGTCGTTCCTTGCGGTGAGCAAGGGCTGTGAATCGATGTTTGGCTATTCCCAGGAAGAACTTTTGAAAAATTTCAATCTGGCCTGGAACCTGGTCGTGCCGGCCGACATCAATCTTTTGAAACAATCTATCGAGAAATCGGCCGCCTCCCTCAGTCCGTTTGACCATGAATTCCGTATTAAGGACCGCGCGGGACAGTCCAAATGGATCAAAGAACGGTCGGTTCCGGAGCCGCCGGAGAGCGACGGCAGCATCGTTTGGAACGGGATTTTCATCGATGTAACGACTCAAAAGGCGGCGGAGGAAGCCCTTCAAAAATTTTTCAACGCGGCGGAACAAGCTGCCGACATGATTTTTATTACGGACGCGGACGGGATCATCCAGTACGTCAACTCAAGCTTTGAGAAGGGCTATGGCTATTCAAAGGAGGAGGTCATCGGCAAGACGCCGCGCATCCTTAAATCGGGCGAGATGAGCGGCGCCTATTATAAAAACATGTGGGGCACCATTCTTTCCGCGAAATCGATCAAAACCCGGGTCATCAACCGAAAAAAGAATGGGGAGCCGTGTGAGATCGAGCAAACGATCTCGCCGATCAAGGACAAACAAGGGAAAGTCATCCATTTCATATCCAACAGCCAGGACGTAACGGAGCGGAGAAAACTTGAGGCGCAGTTGTTTCAATCGCAGAAAATGGAGACCGTGGGAACGCTGGCCGGCGGAATCGCGCATGATCTCAACAACCAGCTCACGCCCGTTGCCGGCTATATCGATTTAGTAGCCCAAAACCAAAATCTGGACGCTGACTCGCGCGCCTTTCTTGACGAAGCGCGTCGGGCCGCCAAACGCTGTTCGAACATCGTGCAAAGGATCCTTGGTTTTGCCCGCCCTTCGTTACAGGAAAGATCCATTCTAAAGATTCATGAGCTGCTCAAGAACTGGAATGTGCTTCTACGGCCGATTATTCCGGCCAATATCCTCGTGGAGCTGCGCTACGATGAAAACATGGAATCCCTCTATGCCAATGAAGGAGAAATCCAGACCGTGCTGATGAATTTTGCGGTCAACGCCCGGGACGCAATGGCTTCCCGCGGCGGGAAATTATCCGTTCGCGCCCGTTGCGTCGATTTACCCGAACAGGCCGTGAAGGCGGACTTCACCCCGGGCCGATACGTTATAATCTCCGTTTCAGATACGGGCTGCGGGATGACCAAGGAAGTCATGCAAAGAATTTTCGAACCGTTTTTTACGACCAAACCAAAGGATCAAGGCACGGGGCTCGGATTGATGATGGTATTCAAGATTATAAAAGAGCATAAGGGCTGGGTGGATGTCTCAAGCGAACTGGGCAAAGGCACCACGTTTGAAGTCTTCCTGCCG
>JAHFHJ010000073.1:4833-7289 GCA_023246985.1 Candidatus Omnitrophota bacterium
GTCGTTCTTGATATGACGATGCCGTCTATTCCAGGGAGGCAGATTCTCGGTAAAATTCTTGCCATCAATCCTGAAGCCCGCGTTGTTCTGGCAAGCGGTTATACGGCGGAGGGTTCTGTGAAAGAGCTTTTGGCGGATGGGGCGCGCGGTTTTATTCAAAAACCCTATACGCTCAGGCCTTTGGCGGCCACTGTGCGGCACGCGCTGGCAAAATAAGTTTTGACAGGGGCGCATTTCAACGATGGGGGGCGGCGATGGAAAAGAGAAAAATCCTTTTTATTGATGACAATGAAGCGTTGCTTAAATGGATCAAACTGGCGCTTGAGCGCACGGGGAAGTACGAAGTAGCCGTCGAACAAAGCGGCAAGTCAGGTCTAAGCACGGCACGCTCGTTCAAGCCCGAAATGGTCTTCATCGACATTACCATGCCGGATATCGAAGGGTCCGCGGTGGCTCGCGAAATGGTATCGGATCCTCTATTTTCGAAAGTCCCTATCATCTTCTTGACAGGGGCCATCAGCCAGGCGGAGGCAGAGCATACGGGCGGGAAAATAGGGGGACAATATTTTCTGGCTAAGCCGGTAGAGCTGCGGCAATTGATCAGCTGCATTGAGAAACACTTAGGCTCGTAAGACGCCTCATACCGTTCTCCGTTTGATTCTATCCCGACTTTAATTTTCTTTTCATGAACGGTAGTCGGGATTGCCCCATCCCGCCCATGGGGCGGGATGATAAGGATTGGGACTAAGGGTTAACGGTATGGTACCGCATCCCCATCAATTCGAATGTCATGCAGCACTAAGATAACGAGATGAAACGACTTCCTTTAATCCTTATTGTGATTTTCCTGTGCCTCCCCGTCGTTTTTGCCGCGCAAGAGGAACTTTTGGACCGCGTGGTGGCCGTGGTCAACGACGAGGTTATCACCCAAGCCGAGATGGATGTTTTTCTCAGGCCGATCTATGAGCAGTACGGCAAAGAAATGAGCGGCGAGACACTGGAGAAAGCGCTCCAGGAGATCCGGCGGAGGATCCTGAACCAGATGATCGAAGACAAACTGGTGTATCAGGAAGCGGTCCGGACGGGGATCGAGGTTAAAGACGAGGAAGTGGACAAGGAGTTTGCGGAGCTTAAGGCCAAGATGGAAAAACCCGAGGAGTTGGATCAAATGCTTGAACGAGAGGGATTAACGCTCAAGGCCCTTCGCGAGCGTCTCAAGAAACAGGTGATGGTCCGCCAGCTTCAGGATCGCGAGATCCGTTCCAAGGTGATCGTTTCTCCGGCGGAGGTGGAGGATTTTTTCAAGAAGAATCCCAACCAGTTCAAGATAAAGGAGCGCGTCCGGGTCCGGTCGCTTACGATCAAAAAAAGCGAAGAAGCGCGCACGAAGGGATTGACGGATGAAAAAGCGAAACAGAGGATCGAGCTTCTGGAACAGAAGATCCGTCTCTTTCGTAATTTCGATCAGATCGTAAAGGATTCTTCCGAGGACAGTCATGCCCGGCAGGAGGGCCTCGGGGATTGGATCGAGCGGGGCTCCATGATCGAATCCATTGACGAAGTGATCTTTAAAACGTCCGTGGGTCAACTGACCGGCATCGTGGAGACGCCGATCGGGTATCATATTTTCCGCATTGAAGCGAAAGAACCCGAAAAGATCAAAACTTTTGAGGAGGCGAAAGACCCCATCGGCGGGTATCTCTTCCGGCAAAAAAGCGACGAGCGTTTTCGGGATTGGATGGAAGAGATTAAAAAGGCGGCGTACATATCTATAAAATAAATTTCAAGTCCCAAAATCCAAATTCCAAGCCATTCCAAAAAAACAATGACCCCAATTCAAATGTTTTGCTTGATTCTTGGCTATGGGAGTTTGTTTGGAGCTTGGGATTTGTGATTGGGATCTTCGGAATCAACAAAACCCGATATGCCTCTTTGTTCTAAAAACATAATGGCCAAGATACCGGTTATTGCAATTACGATGGGCGATCCGGGCGGTATTGGTCCCGAGATTCTTGTAAAAGCTCTCGAAAAAGAAAAACCCTCTTCCCACTGCGTCTATCTTGTGATCGGCGCGCGGCAAGTTTTTGAGACATTGCGCCAGAAGACAGGCCTCTTTGTTTCCTTCAAAAACATGGATTCGGAGGAGAGCCGTTTCGGAACCCGGAGACTGTCCTTGACCGGAGGCCGTAGTTATTTCCTTGATATTTCAAAAGAGCTTCCCGGTCCGGGGGCCTTTAAAATCGGAAAGCTTTACCGTGGAAACGGGGAGCTTGCGCTTGCGGCGATCAAAAAGGCGGCCTCCCTGGCCGGGCAGGGGATCGTGGACGCGATCGTGACCGCGCCGGTGAATAAAGCCGCGATCCGTCTCGTGAATAAAAAATTCATCGGCCACACGGAATTTCTTGCCCAAAAAGCGGGGGTCCGCCGAGTTGCCATGATGTTCGTGAGTCCGCGCC
>JAHFHJ010000074.1 GCA_023246985.1 Candidatus Omnitrophota bacterium
CACCACTGCCGGTCGAGACTCCAGTATTGAATCGCCTCGGCGATGTGATCCGATAGGATTTGCCTGCGATTGTCCCAATCACGCGTGAAACCCGATGGGGCCTTTGGGTTTGGGAGTCGGGGGTTCGAGTAATTCTTTGATGGTCCTGAAAACGATTTGGAATTGGCTATCGTACTTTTTTTCAAGGTCTTCGATTTTTTGTCTTAACTTCTTATGGTTTGCCAGCATTTCCCTAAGCTGAGTGAAAGTCCGCATGATCTGGATGTTGACCCGAATCGCCCGCTTGCTGTTCAAGACGCTGGAAAGCATCAGGATACCGTGCTCCGTAAAGGCGAACGGAGGTTTGCGAGTACCGCCCCAACTTGATCCGCCAAAATGGTGGATCAAGTTTATAACCTCTTCCCTCGAAAGGATTAAGAGAAAGTCACCCGGGAATCGTTCCATATTTCTGCGAACCTGGCGCTTTAGATGCTCGGTTTCAACCCCATAAAGCGCCGCCAGGTCTTTATCGAACATAATCTTTTTTCCGCGGAGCAGGAAAATCTTATTTTGAATCACTTCTTGAGGAATGAGTTTTGTCGTCATCTTTGTGATTTCTCCTTTTTTATGACCACCACTGCCGGTCGAGACTTCGATATTGAATCGCCTCCGCGATATGATCGGATTGGATTTGGTCGCACGCCGCCAAATCCGCGATCGTTCTCGAGATCTTGAGGATCTTGTAGTAGGCGCGGGCGGAGAGGCGCAGCTCTTTCATGGCCATTTCGATCAGCTTGCGTCCCGCGGCATCCGGAGTCGCAAAGGCTTTCATGTCCCTGGGACTCATTTGGCAATTTGTCCGATAAGGTTTTTGACGGTAGCGCGAGCGCTGAATCTTGCGGCACGCGCCAACCCGGCTTCGGATGTCCGCCGAGCTTTCCGCGGGTTCCTGGCCGGTGAGCGTTTGAAAGGATAAAGCCGGAACTTCGATCTGAATATCGATTCGATCGAGGATCGGTCCCGAGATTCTGGACCGGTATTTGTGGATTGTCGCGAGCGAACACCGGCAGCTCTTGCGGGTATCGCCGAGGTAACCGCACGGACACGGATTCATCGCGGCCACGAGCAAAAAATGAGCCGGGAATGTGACCTGGTTTTTGGCGCGTGAGATCGTGATGCAACCGTCCTCCAGAGGCCCGCGCAAGGTTTCCAGCGCATCGCGGCGGAATTCCGGAAGCTCATCGAGAAAAAGCACCCCGCCGTGCGAAAGCGACATTTCTCCCGGGCGCGGGGAAGAGCCGCCCCCGGCCAAAGCAACGGCCGAGGCCGTGTAATGAGGCGCTCGGAAAGGCCGAGTCTCGATGAGGCCGCTCCCGTGAGGGATCAAGCCGGCCACGCTGTGGATCTTGGTGATCTCCAGCACCTCTTCGGAGTTCATGGGCGGCAGGATTCCCGGGATCCGCTTGGCGAGCATGGTTTTGCCGCTGCCCGGCGGTCCAATGAAAAGTATTTTATGGTCGCCGGCGACGGCGATTTCCAGAGCCCGCTTAGCGGCTTGCTGGCCGCGAACCTCGGAAAAATCCGGAAGATATTGGGAAGGGGCTTTATGCTTGTAGGGAAGATTCCGCAGCGGTTCGATCCGCTGATTTCCCATCAGAAATGCCACCGTCTCTTGCAAACTTTTAACGGGATAGACCGTGATGTCTTTTGTCAGCGCCGCTTCTTCGCCGTTCTCAGCCGGAAGAACGAATGAAGATTCCTTCAGACCCGTGGTGATGGCAAGAATGCCTTTGAGAGGGCGCAAGGTTCCGTCAAGGGCCAGTTCTCCGAGGAAAATATGCCCGGCAAGTTTTTCGGGAGAAATAATCCCATGACATGCCAGGATGCCCAAGGCGATGGGGAAATCGAACGCGGCGCCTTCTTTTTTGACGTCCGCGGGCGCGAGACTGATCGTGATCTTGTCAGGCGGGATGTGGAATCCGCTGTTCTTGAGCGCGGTGCGGACCCTTTCCCGGGCCTCTTTGATGCTGGTATCCGGAAGACCGACCAGGATCAATTGCGGCAGTCCGTTGCTGACGTCGACTTCGATATCCACGGGAAAGGCATGGATGCCCGACGCAAAGGCACTTTTGATGCGGATCATAGCAGCTCCTCTTATTCGTTTCGGACGGTTCTTCGGGAGAGAATCGGCCCGGTCTGGAATTTTGACGCGTTTCCTTCAAACAAACAGGCTTGCTTTTTAAATAAGCTAAACTTATAATACGGCCTCCTTGGGGAGGCCGATGAAAAGAAATACTTTAAAGTAATATTATTTATGATAATAGAGCATAAATTAGGAAGGTGTCAACCTTATTTTCAGGATTTTCTAAAAAAACATGCTGGTAATCCCGAACCCCCCATTCCATAGCGAAAAAGCGTTTGTTGCCGTATTTTTAAGTTGGTTCGTGGCACAAACTCTGAAGGTGATCCTGGGCGGCGCGAAAAAGAAAAAGTTTGATGTCCGCTGGCTTTTTGATACCGGGGGAATGCCAAGCGCGCATTCGGCGACCGTGGCAAGTCTGGCGACCGTGGTGGGGCTTTATTACGGTTTTAAAAGCGTTCCATTCCTGATGGGGTTGATTCTGTGTCTTATCACGATGTTCGATGCCGCGGGAGTTCGTAGGCATCTGGGATGGCAGGGCAAGATCCTGAATGAGATCGTGGACGAGTTTTATACGAAAGGCGCGGTCCCGGAAAAACGCCTTAAAGAACTTCTCGGTCATACGCCGTTCGAGGTGCTTGCCGGAGCTTTTTTGGGGATCTTTATCGCGTTTCTTTTTTGCGGATCAAAAGGATGATCATGAAAAAAAATATTTTCTTTATTTTTTTAGGGATCGCGTTTCTTCTTATATCCAGCATGATCTCTGCGGCGAATACCGACGCAAAAGACGCCGCACGTCAGACGCTTGCGACGCCGGAGCCGTCCAAGAGCCCGGCGGCGGAAGGAAGCCCCTTTCAGAAAGATCCTTTTTTTGTGGAGGAAGCTAACCCGGCGCCCCCGGCCGCTTCCGTTTCCGCCATTGCAAAGAAAAAAAATGCCGCTTCAACCGTGAAAGAAAAAACAGTCCAAGTCAAGGCACTCTCTCCGGAGCCTGCTTCCAAGAGCCTCGTTGGGAAAAAAGACGCTGAAGCAAAAGAGAAAACAGCCGCTTCATCCGCGTTCAACACATCAGCAATGCAGAAGCGCTGGAAGGCCTTGTTTTCCAGAGAGATAGCGCCGGACAGCATTGTTTATACGGTGAAGCCCGGCGACAGTCTTTATGTGCTTGCGCGGAAGCATCATACGACCGTAGAATTCATAAAAAAGATCAATGGCCTTACAAGCGACAGTCTTTATCCCGGAATGAAGCTCAAGATCCACACGGCGCCCTTCTCCATGTTGGTGGATAAATCCAAGAACACGCTGGTCCTTTATTCCAAGGACGAGCCGGTGAAAAAATATTCCGTGGCGACGGGGAAAAAGAACTGCACGCCGGCCGGAAAGTTCAAGATCACGGATAAGCTTGTCCATCCGACCTGGTTCAAGACCGGAGCTATTTTTTCCCCCGGAAGTCCCGAGAACGCCCTCGGTACGCGCTGGATGGGTTTCGACAAGCCGTCCTACGGGATTCACGGTACGATTGAACCCAAAAGCATCGGTACCCAGGTCTCCGAGGGCTGTATCCGTATGTTCAATGAAGACGTGGAAGAACTTTACGGCATCGTGCCGGTCGGTACGGTAGTCGCCGTTCAGGATTAAATCCGGAAGCCCGCCCTTCTTATGCCTCATAAAATAAAAAAAATAAAAAAGAAAAAAAACGCCGTTCAAAAAGAGCTTGAGCCGGTCATGCTCCGGGAGAAGATCAAGCTTGGAACGCGTGATATCTTTGACGCCTGTCTTTCTTTTGAGCGGCCGGTCGTCGAAATGGAAAGAAAGATCAACGAGCTCCGCAAGATCAACCATAACGGCATTGATCTTTCCGGCGAAATTCAGAGTGCGGAAAAAAAGCTCAAAAAGGCTATTCAAGATATTTTTGACCATCTGACGCCTTGGCAGCGCGTACAAGTGGCGCGCCATCCGCTACGGCCCTACACGCTTGACTATGTAAACTATCTGACCACCGATTTTCTTGAGATCCACGGGGACCGGTGCTTTAGCGATGACCGAGCCATTGTGACCGGGATCGCGAAATGGGAAGGCAAGAGGCCGGTCTGTATCATCGGGCATCAGAAAGGCCGCGATACTAAAGAGAACCTGATGCGCAGTTTCGGGAGCGCTCACCCGGAAGGTTATCGCAAGGCCATGCGGGTCATGGAACTCGCCAGTAAGCATGACCTGCCGATTCTTTGTTTTATCGATACTCCCGGCGCTTATCCGGGCATTGGCGCCGAAGAACGCGGACAAGCGGAAGCGATTGCCCACTCTCTTAGAGAAATGGGCGGCCTTAAAGTTCCCATTATTTGCATTGTGATCGGCGAGGGCGGCAGCGGCGGGGCTTTGGGGATAGGAGTCGGGGACAGGATCTTCGTGATGGAGAATGCCTATTATTCCGTTATTTCACCGGAAGGTTGCGCCGCGATCCTTTGGAAAGAACCCACGCGCGCTCCGGATGCCGCGACCGCTTTAAAATTAACCGGGCAGGATCTGCTCGGGCTTGGCGTGATCGACGGGGTCATCCCCGAACCGCTGGGTGGCGCTCACCGCGATTTTACCGCGACAGCGGAGAATCTCCGCAAGACCGTTAACGAAGCGCTGGAAGAACTCGATCAGATCCCGCGAAAAGACCTGACGGATCTGCGCTATCAGAAGTTCCGCAAGATGGGTGTTTTCTCCGGAAAGTAGCACCGTGCTCCATTGGGTTCTATCCCGACTGCCATTCATGAAAAGAAAATCAAAGTCGGGATGAGTCCCAATCCCTATCATCCCGCCCCATGGGCGGGATGGAATGCGGTAGTAGGTTGAGCCGGGAATTTTTTGCCGGCTCAAACCATCCTTTGAAGTTTTTTCTTCAGACTCAACAGGCGTTCGAAAAGCTTCTCCTCGCGCACCACCTCCTTCAAGGTGGTTTCTGGAATATCCAGCAAAGCAACCTCATTGACGAGATCGATGTGCGCGGGGAAGAGACGCGCGAGCTCGCAGGTCGTCATCCCCCGCTTGTATTTCAGGTCGAACAATTTTTCATAAAGCGTCATGGTCTTTCCCTCCTCAAGGCCTCTATTTTTTCGTGACTGCGTTTGCTGAAATTATCGTCTATTCATTCCAATACCTAAAAAAATAGCTTAAAGATAGCTATATATAGCATTACCGATCATGAGGAACACTATTAGTTGTGTATTATTAAAATAGTTTTATTTTCATGTTGACCGAAACAAAAAATGTTATAGATTGTAAAATATAAAGTGTACTTTACATTTTATAAACTATGAGAACGATAATCATCATGACACTCACACTAATGATCTTGGGACACGCGCAAGCCGCCGACGCATTTTTTAACTTTGGCAAGAAAAAAGAAAAACCGCTGGCACAAGCCGAAAAATATTATGAGGCGCGCGAATACTACAGCGCGCGCCGTTCGCTTCAGCCGATCCTCGAAAAAAATCCGCAAGATCCCCAAGCCGCAAAATTGATGGCGAACATTCTTGATAAAGAGATTGAGCGGCAAAAAGAACGTCTCTTGCCGCAGGCCGTTGAAGAGATGGGCGCGGATGACAAGCAAGATGAAATCAAGACATGGCTCGAACGGAGCCGGGCTCTTTTTCAAGCGAATCAGTACGACCTGGCGCTTTTTGCGGCGGAAAAAGTTTTTTTGTATGACCCTGAAAACAACGCCGCTTCCGAATTCATCGATAAAATTAAAGAGAAAGCGCTCAAGGAAGGGAAAGCGGACTCACTCTTCATTCACAAAATGTATGAAGAAGAGATCGCAGACCGTCTGGAACAGTACCGGGCACAGGCCGAGGAACTTGCGGGCCGGGGGCAATTGGGCCAGGCGCAGTTTACGGCCGAGAAGATCCTGATGCTTGAACCCGAAGATCCCAAAGCTCTCGCCATCCTTCAAAAGATCCATTCACGAGGGGAACGGACAAGGAGCGAATCGCCATGAAACGCGAAAAACTCTACAAGATTGGAGAAGTCATGCAGTACACGAACCTCTCGAGACAGACGCTTCATAATTATACGGTCGCGGGGCTTATCCATGAGGCTCGGCGGACCATTTCAGGGCACCGGCTTTATGATGAAACGGCGTTCGATCGCCTGGAGCAGATCAAGATCCTACAAGCAAAGAATTATACATTGAGCCAAATCAAAAAGATCCTCGAACAGCAAGAGAGCCCGAAATGAAGGGCGCTTGGGCAAAACGAGGCGAAAAGGAGACCCCCCATGCATGAGGATGAAATCAAGATGTGGAAGAAATTCAAGAGGACCAAGAGCCTTTCGTTGCGCGAGGAGATCGTAAAAAAATATTTATACCTCGTGAAGTATGTGGCCGGCCGCGTGGCGATCGGATTGCCCCCCAATGTCGAGTTTAATGATCTCGTCAGCTATGGCATCCTCGGACTTTTTGACGCCATCAATAAATACGACGTCTCCCAGGGCAATAAATTCGAAACCTATGCCGTGTCCCGCATTCGCGGATCGATCATGGATGAGCTTCGCAAGCTCGACTGGGCGCCTCGGCTCCTGCGCAAACGCGCCCGCGAGATAGACCGCAAATGCAAAGAACTCGAGGAGAAGAACGGCCGTTTGGCGACGGACGATGAAGTGGCTAAGGCCCTCAAAATCTCAACGGATGACCTTAACTCCATTTATAGCGACCTTAATTCCACGACGTTCCTGTCGCTTGATGAAGTATGGCAGAACGATGACGGCAATAAGCCGATCTCGCGCCTTCAGACCATCGAAGATTCGTTGATCACGGACCAGTTCAATTTTGTCCATCAGAGCGAGGTCAAGGAGCTATTGACCGAGGCGATCGACCAGCTTCCCGAAAAAGAGAAGCTTGTGATCGCGCTTTATTATTATGAGAATCTGACGCTTCGCGAGATCGGGGAGATCCTGGATGTATCCGAGTCGCGGATTTGCCAGATCCACACCAAGGTCGTGACCCGTTTGCGCGGGCACCTGATGCGCCGCGCCGGATATTTAACCTTGGAGGCTTAACCCCACAATCCCTATCATCCCACCGGAGGCGGGATAGAAACGGAGGGAAATTTCCGGGAATTTTTTAAGGGAGCGGCCATAAAAATATCAAGTTTTGTCACGCTGCGTCGATATACGG
>JAHFHJ010000075.1 GCA_023246985.1 Candidatus Omnitrophota bacterium
TTCGAATACTTCCGCGGCGACATCCTCCACCCATTGGAAAAAAGAAATTTCATCGGACAAGGCGGACATCAGGGCGGAAAAAGACCGGATGAAAACGGACGCCGAAGCCGCGCGGCAGGAAGAAAAGGCATTGAAGGATCAAATCAAGCAGGCGATGCAGTCGGGAGATTTGAAAACGGCGGAATCACTGAGGACGCAGCTGAAAACGATGCACCAAGAGAATGTCCGGCACAAGCAGCAGGATCAACGAGATTTAAAGACGGCGCGGCAGGAAATGATGTCTGACGCGAAAGCAGCGCGAACCGACCGGATGGATGCGAATCATGACGGAACGGCGGATCAAGCGGAACGCGGAAATCGCGATCACGACAACAATCCTCCGGGACCGAAGGGCGGGCCTGGAACGAACTGGGAAAATCAGCCGGGTCCTCAGGGCGGCCCGGGAGCCAGTCCCGATCGCAAGGGTTATGGACGGCGCGATCACGACAATAATCCTCCGGGACCGAAAGGCGGGCCGGGAACGAACTGGGAAAATCGTCCGGGTCCTCAGGGCGGCCCGGGGGCCAGTCCCAATAGAGGCAATCAAGGTGTAAGAGATCACGGTCAAGGACAAGGACGAAATGGTCGTGGTCAAGGTGGTGAAAATAGAAGCAGCGGCGGTCATGGCGGCGGTGGGCCTGGTGGCGGCCCCGGCGGAAATAGCCGTCGAAGATAGCATGGAAAGATAGCGGCAACTATCAGATCCTTGGGTTGCCGCTGTCTTTTTCGAATGCGGAACTATCGATAAGAAAAAGCAGCGAATGCTGATATTTTCCGCCGCGTTGTTTTTAAACGATAAAACAATTTCACCATAAGGAGACTTAAGTAATGGCCGGCAAACCGAGGATCTTGGCATTTGCGGGGAGTACCCGCATGGGATCCTTTAACAAGAAACTGGTAAAGATCGCCGCTTCGGGCGCCAAAGCCGCAGGCGCTGAAGTGACGCACCTTGATCTTCGGGATATTCCGCTGCCTCAATATGATCAAGATTTCGAAGACAGGGAAGGCCTTCCAGCCCATGCGCGTAAGCTTAAAGACCTTATGCTGGCGCATCAGGGGTTTCTGATCTCGTCACCCGAATATAACAGTTCGATCTCCGGGGTATTAAAGAACGCCATTGACTGGGCTTCCCGTCCGGTTCCCGGAGAAGGGTCGTTGGCCTGTTTTTCCGGCAAAACGGCGGTCCTCATGAGCGCTTCGCCCGGCATGCTGGGCGGTCTTCGCGGTCTCGTGACCCTCCGATCCATTTTGGGGAATCTCGGAACGCTGGTTCTTCCCGATCAGATCGCCGTCGCGAAGGCCGGCGAAGTTTTTAATGAAAATGGCTTGCTGAAGAATTCCAAAATGGAAGGATCCGTTAAAAAGCTCGGCGCCGATTTGACACGGATATTGTTGAAATTGCAAGCGGAACCGGATCAAACTCGTTTGAGCGGTTAGCGATGACAATGTTTGATGCCCGGGTCGCTGAGATCATCCCCAGGACCTACCATGTGAAAATCGGGACCGCCCCGTTACCCCACAGGCGCGAAGTCGCTTTTAGCGGCGCCGCATTCCGGGCAGACCCAAGACGCCGGGAGGCTTTCGAAAGCGGTCCCCGGTTTGATCCCGTGCTCAGGATCCCCGTTCGTGGGATCGTAGATGTAATCGCAAATGAGGCACTTATATTTTTTCATCATGGATCCCTCATGCCGGAGTGATTCTTAACGCCTGAGCGAAAGCCCTTCCCAATTCGCGGCATTGTTTCAGGACCTCTTTCGAGGGAGCGCATTGGGCCTCTATCGCCGGTTCGATGACCTTCCACGCTCCTTTTTCCGCGAACTTTTTCAGCGCAGACAGTGCGCCGCCCCCCCAGCTATAAGAACCGAATAGCCCGAGCAAGTGGTTCTGAACGTGATAATTATCAAGAACGCTTAACAACAATTCCATCATGGGGAATAGCGCGGTGTTGTAAGTGCAGCTGCCGAGAATCAGGCCCTGGTATCGCCAAATGTCATTGATGATAAAAGAAATATGGGTGTGAGAAACATCGAGCAGCTTTATTTTCTCGACCCCATGATCCGTAAGACTGTGCGCGATCGTTTCAGCCATTGTTTTTGTGTGACCATACATGGATGCGTAAGCAATCACCACGCCTTTTTCAGTTTCATAGCGGCTCCATTGGGCGTAAAGCTCCATGATTTTTTTTGGATCCTTGCGATAAACCGGTCCATGGGCGGATGCCAGGATCTTGACAGGGAGAGCCTCTAATTTGGCTAATGCTTTTTGGACCCTCCCGGCATATTTTCCGATGACATTGGTAAAATATCGGCGCGTTTCTTCGATGTAATGGTCCAAATCGACCTCATCGTCGAAGAGGCCTTTCTGAAGTACCCCAAAGCCTCCGAAAACATCGCCGCTGAAAAGTATTTGTGTTTTCTGCTCATAGGTCATCATGGTCTCCGGCCAATGGACCATGGGGGTTAAGACGAACTCAAGGGTGTGGTTCCCGAGGCAAAGCGTTTCCCGGTCTTTCACGATCAGTGTTCTGTTCGGGACCTTGTAGAAACCGTTCAGAAGCCGGAGGGTCTTTTCATTACCCACAACGCACATTTCCGGATACCGGCGGATTAGGAATTCAATGGCGCCCGAGTGATCCGGTTCAATGTGATTGATGATGAGATAGTCAATCTTTGGGCCACCCGAAAGAACCGATTGGATCTCCCGGATGAAGTTCTCACCATAATCTTTCTTTACGGTGTCGATGAGCGCGGTTTTCTGATCTCGGATCAGATAGGCGTTATAAGAGATTCCGTGAGGCAGCGGCCAGAGAGCTTCGAACAGGTCGGTCTCGCGATCATTGACGCCCACCCAAAAAATATCGTCCGTGATTGCGGTCGCCATAGATCTTCTTCCCAAGGTTGAACATGAAGTGCAATAGGTGTATTGTATCTCCATTCCTCATTTCTTGAATAGAGAAAAGAAGGTGGCAATGTCGTTTGAACGTACTTTCCGGGACGATATTTCGATCGTGCTCGCGGGTGAAGCCGGACAAGGTGTCCAAACCATCGAACAGATCCTGACGCGTTTGTTCAAGCAGGCAGGTCTAAACGTTTTCGGGACCAAAGAATACATGTCCCGCGTCCGCGGCGGCACGAATTCCACCGAGATCCGCGTCGCATCCTTTCCCATCGCCGCTTTTGTTAACCGCGTTGATATTTTTGTCCCGCTGGACGCCAAAGCCATGGATCATTTGAAGCCCCGCCTGACCGACAAGACCTTGACCGTGGGGGATCGGGAAAATCTCAAAACGGAAAAAGAGATCCTGAATGCGCCTTTTTCGAAGATGGCGGCCGGGATCGGGGGCGAGCTCTTCTCCAATATGATCGCCGCGGGTTTTTTGGCGGGGATCCTCCATATCGAACTCGCGATCGTTTATGAAGTCATTCAATATTTCTTTGGCAAAAAATCCGCGGATATCATCGAAAAGAACTGTACGGCCGCGAAACAAGGCCTCGAATTTGGGCGCGAAGCGTGCGCGAAGCATCGGATCCATTGTGAACTGAAGAGAGATCCGGAAGTTGTCGGGCAAATCATGATCAGCGGGCATGAGGCGGTCGCTCTGGGCGCGGCCGCGGGCGGGTGCAATTTTATCGCTTCCTATCCCATGTCACCCTCCACCGGCGTGTTGACATTTCTCGCGCAACACGGAGCCGAACTCGGAATTCTTGTGGAGCAGGCCGAAGATGAGATTGCGGCCATGAATATGGGGCTCGGCAGCTGGTATGCCGGGGGCCGTGCCATGGTGACCACCTCCGGAGGCGGTTTTGCGCTTATGGGCGAAGGCCTGAGCCTCGCGGGCGCCATTGAATCGCCGATGGTGATCCACTTGGCCCAGAGGCCGGGACCGGCCACAGGGCTGCCGACACGGACCGAGCAAGGGGATTTGGAATTAGCGCTTTACGCCGGACACGGAGAATTCCCGCGCGTCCTGCTAGCTCCCGGGACCGTTCAGGATGCTTTTCTCTGCGCTTCCCGCGCTTTTTACTTGGCGGATAAATACCAGATCCCGGTTTTTATTTTAACGGACCAATACGTTCTGGATTCTTTTTATAACGCCGAAGAATTTCCGTCCGTTTCCGGGGAAGTAACATATTTCGTCGTTCAAACAGGATCGGATTACAAGCGCTACCGTTTTACGGAGAACGGCATCTCTCCGCGCGGCATTCCGGGATTCGGCGAAGGGATCGTTTGCATTGACAGCGATGAACACGACGAGGGCGGGTACATTACGGAGGATTCCGACGTTCGGACGGCGATGGTGAATAAAAGACTCAAAAAACAGAATCTTCTTCCCGAGGATGCCATGGCGCCTGAATTCTTCGGGAAGGAAGGCTACAAAAAACTGGTCCTGGGGTGGGGTTCCACTTTTCACGCTATCCGGGAAGCATTACGCCGGAAAGGCGAAGGTGACACGGCTTTTCTTTATTTTAAACAGGTCTACCCCCTCTCCGGAAAGGTCGCGGAGTACATGCGGCAAGCAAAGGAAGTTGTTTGCGCGGAGAACAATGCGACCGGACAGTTCGCGAAACTTATCCGGCGCGAAACGGGACTTTCCGTGGATCGGAAAGTTTTAAAATACGACGGGCTGCCTTTTTCAGTCGAGGATCTTGTTGCGAAACTTTGAATCGAGCGGAAATGGAAAAAACGGCTTTTGAACTAAAAGAATGCGATGTAGCCTGGTGTCCGGGATGCGGGAACTTCGGTATCCTGAATCTTATGAAAGAGATTCTTGCCGAACTCTCCGCGGACCCGCAGAAGCTGGTCTTTGTGTCCGGGATCGGACAGGCGGCGAAAATTCCTCAATACATGAAAGTCCATTATTTCAACGGCCTTCACGGACGGGCGCTTCCGCCCGCGACGGCGATCAAAGCAACGAACCGGGAACTGACCGTGATCGCGGAAAGCGGTGATGGCGATATGTACGGCGAAGGCGGAAATCATTTTCTTCACGCGATACGCCGCAATCCCGACATTACCAATATCGTGCACAACAATATGGTTTACGGCCTGACGAAGGGACAGGCGTCCCCGACCAGCGAGAAAGGTTTCAAGACGCCGATCCAGGTGAACGGCGTTATTTTGGAGCCTTTTAATCCTCTGGCCATTGCCATCGCGCTCGACGCTTCTTTCGTGGCGCGGGTCTTTGTCGGATTCCGGGATCATGCCAAACAGATCCTTAAAAAAGCGATCCTCCACAAAGGGTACGCGCTTGTCGATGTTTTTCAACCCTGCGTGACATTTAACAAAATGAATACCTATCAGTGGTTTCGCGAGCATACGTATCTTTTGGATGATTCTCACGATCCCAAGGACAGGACCCAGGCGTTCGGGAAAGCGACCGAAGCCGGGAAATGGCCTCTCGGGATTTTCTACCAATACGAAGGGAAGCCCGTTTTTGAGGAGCAGTTATCGGTTTATGCCCAGGATCCGCAACCGCTGTTCCAAAGGAAATTTCGCAAGGAACCGGTCGAACAACTTATCCGAAAGTTGAAGGAGTGAGCCATGAATATATTTGATCAAGCGATGGAAATTGAAAAAGAAGGTGAGGAGCTTTATGAGAAGTTTTCTCAAGAAGCGCCCAATCAAGGCATGAGATATATTTTTTCGTGGCTGGCCGACCAGGAACGGAAACATCGCGACATTTTCAAAAAACTGAAAGAAGGAAAACCGGCATCGGTCGCGGAGAGCGTGCCATTACAAAACATCAAAGAGATCTTTGAAGACTGGAGAGAGAGCGCGACTTGCATCGAGGCCGATACCTCGCAGGCGGATGTCTATCGAAGAGCTCTGGACATCGAAATTAAGAGCATTTCGATTTATCAAAAATACGCCGCTACGGCCGCCTCTCCCCAAAAGGAGATCTTTCTCAGGATTGCCGCGGAAGAAAAAGGTCACAAGAAGATCGTCGAAAACATCATTGAATTCGTCACCAAGCCGGAGGTGTGGGCCGAAAATGCCGAGTTTTCCAATCTCGGAGGGGATTATTACTTGTAAGAAGAATTTTTTAAATCAAAATCACTCGGAGATTCCGTGCTAATACCGCGTTTCTTAAGTTCTTATAGGTTCGCGGTATTGTACCGTGTACCGTTATAAATTAAAGAAACACGATACTAAGAAAAGGAGAGCTAAGATGGACAAAATAAAAAAAGAATTAGCGGCGATGCTTAACCGGGCCTTGGAGTTGGAACACGCGGCAAGGGTCCAGTATCTCGCGCATGCGGAGCTCATCAGCGGACTTAACGCCGAGTCGATCGTGGAGCGTCTTAAAGAAATCGCTTCTGACGAGCTGAAACACGAGGGAATCTTTCGCGGGCTTATCGGCAATTATCTCGGCGGAGAGCCCTCGATGGGTCTGGCTGAAACCCACAGCGCGAAGGAGACGGTTAAGATCCTGAAGGTCAACCTGAAAGGTGAAAAGGAAGCGATCGATTTTTATAAACAGATTTACAAAAAGATTGTGGCCGACAAAGAAGCCCTGCAGTATGAATTTGAAACTCTGGAGCATCAGGTCCGCCATGTGATCATGGATGAGCAGGAGCATGTGACGGAACTCTCGCTTTTGCTTGGGAAATAACCTTTTCAAGCAATTCCAGAAGATAATTTTTTTATCGGATTCTTGCGAATTTCCATCTCGCCCGGGGTTATTGAGAAGTCCATCTTCCGGAAAATCGTTATGGTCAAAAATCTTCAGCGGCCTTTCTAAAATTAAATAGTCTTGTTCTGAACACGCATTCAAGCAGGCCATAAATAATTATAGCAAAACATAGCATCGCAATGCTTTTGTTTTCATCATCACAAATAAAAAATAAGAGAAAGCCTTGTTTTTTTTAGGTGATGTGTTAACTTTTCCATAAGTTTTACAAAAACCATTTTTTCTCCGGAGAAAAACAAGTGAAAGAGGATCTGAAAGCAATTGCGGTCTTCGCGCTCGCCACTTTTATTGGTACAAGTATCAATCCGGTTGCTTTTGCGAATCCTGCTCCTGCGCCCGAAGCGCCGGCCTTTACGGCGGGCACGCTTCAGATCCCGGCCGAATTCGGACAAGTGACGGACACGTTCACGGGGGTTCCCGGAGCTCCGGCCTTTATTCATATCCAATCCGCGCACGGGAATTATCAGGCGGAAAAGAACATTGAAAAACTCCTCGGCTACCTCGAAAAGAACTCTTCCGTCAAATTGATGCTGCTTGAAGGCGC
>JAHFHJ010000011.1:0-1932 GCA_023246985.1 Candidatus Omnitrophota bacterium
AGCCCGTCCGGGAGGAACTTCTCAGCCGCGTGCGATTCCTTCAAGAAGTCGGACTCGGGTATTTGACGCTGGACCGGATGTCTCGCACGCTTTCGGGCGGGGAAGTGGAGCGGATCCATCTGGCGAGTTCGCTTGGGTCGGCTTTGGTGGACACGCTTTATGTGCTCGATGAACCGAGCATCGGGCTTCATGAGCGCGACAATCAGAGACTCATCGCGCTTTTGAGGAAACTTCGCGATCTCGGAAATACCGTGGTGGTGGTCGAGCATGACCGAACGATGATCGGCGCGGCGGATTGCGTGATCGATCTTGGCCCCGCGGGCGGCGCGAAGGGCGGCGAACTTCTTTTCCAGGGGAGCGTGGAAGATCTCAAACAATGTCCGGGCTCGGTCACGGGCGACTATTTGTCCGGAAAACGCGAACTTGAGCGGAAGACCCGCGCGGCGGGTCCCGCGAAACACACGATCACGGTTCAGGGCGCGAAAGCGCATAACCTGAAGCAAATCGACGTCGAGATTCCTCTCGGGAAATTCACGGCACTCACCGGCGTTTCCGGGTCCGGGAAAAGCACTTTTCTTTACGAGATCCTCTACCACCATTTCCTCAAATTCAAGGGCCGGCCGGTATCCCGGGAAGAGCTTGGGACGGTGAAGAAGGTCCGGGGGTTCGAGTCTTTGGCGGAGATGGTGCTGATCGATCAGTCTCCCTTGGGTCGTTCGCCGCGCTCCAATCCCGCGACTTATATGAAGGCGTTTGAAGACATTCGCAAAGTTTTCGCGGCGACGCCGGAAGCGCGGCGGGAGGGATTCGACGCGGGTTATTTTTCTTTCAATGTTGAAAAGGGCCGCTGTCCGGTCTGCGAGGGCGACGGCGCGGTCAAAGTGGAGATGCATTTTCTTGCGGATATTTTTATTCCGTGCGAGGAATGCCAGGGTAAGCGGTTCAAGCGCGAGGTCCTCGAGATCCGCTGCCAGGGAAAGAACATCGATGAGGTTCTTCGTATGACCGTCGATGAAGCGCTGGATTTTATGCCGGGAAACAAGGGGTTGGCTGCAAAACTTTCGATCCTGAAAAAGATCGGCCTGGGGTATTTGCGGCTCGGACAGCCGACCCTGACGCTCTCGGGCGGAGAGGCGCAGCGTTTGAAACTTGCGTATGAACTTTCCGCCGGAAGTTCCGGGCCTTCGCTTTATCTTCTGGATGAGCCGACCACGGGGCTTCATGAGGATGATGTGCGTCATCTGATCCGGGCGTTCGAAGAACTTTTGGACCGCGGCCACTCGCTTCTGGTGATCGAACATCATCTGGGCGTGATCCGTCTTGCGGACCATGTCATCGACCTGGGGCCCGAAGGCGGCGACAAGGGCGGGGAGGTTGTTTATCAGGGGTCTCTGGACGGGCTCTTGGCTTGCGAAGCTTCCTATACCGGACAATACCTTAAAAGATCCCTGGGGGAACGATGAACGGAAAACGGATAACGCATCTGTTATCTGCCATCTGTCATCTGTTAGATTCCCACAGAGAGACGTTTGCGCTTTCCGCCTGAATCGGCTATCCTTTACCCATGAGCAAAAAAGTTTTGTTTTTCATCTGGGTGGGTGTTTTAGCGGGCTTGAATTTGGCGTCGATCCGTAAGGCGGAGGATCCTATCCGGGATACCCAGACAAACCCGATCCTCTATAAACAGAAGATGGAAGAGGAGAAAGACGGGAAGAAAGGCCCTTTGCTCTATAACGTCAAAAATAATCCGCACGATACTTTTTTTGTCGATCTTCCGTATGAGGCCGACACGAAAACCCCTCCTGGAAAAACCGCGACAGAAAAAGTCGCCGCTCCCGAAGAGACCGCGGGATGGTGGGAAGAACAACCCGGAGAGTCCCGCGCGGCATCTCCTGGTGAGCCCGCGACAAAGTCTTTGCCGGAACCTTCAAC
>JAHFHJ010000011.1:2032-14718 GCA_023246985.1 Candidatus Omnitrophota bacterium
ATGCGGTACTAACGCGTGTATTGAAGCAATAAAACGGGTATAATCCTTGCTGTTTTCCGGGGGTAATCTCCCTTAACCTATTTTCAGAAAAGGCGGGTTCTTATGAATAAGTGGAGACGGTGGAAATTGTTCTGGATGGATCATTGGGTCAAGCTCGCGATCATTGCCGCATCGGTCCTCCTCGTCGGTTTTTCGATCTGGGGGATGGCGTCCCTTGAAAGCTATTACCGCAACATCACTCTGGCGCAATTACCGCTTCAGATCCTGATGGTCATCCTCAATTCCGTGATCTTCGTGTACCTCTATATGGTCATCTTCCGGGGCGGGTTTTCGAAGCTGGATAAAAAGAATATCAAAGCTCATGATGTGGCCGTCAAGTTTTCGGATGTGATCGGAATCGATGAGGCGAAGGATGAGTGCTGGGAAGTCGTTCAGCTGATCCAGGACCACGCGCGTCTGAAGAGGATCGGCGGAAAGATTCTGCGGGGTATCCTTATGATGGGTCCTCCCGGATGCGGGAAAACCTATCTCGCGAAGGCGATCGCGACCGAAGCGGGGCTTCCGTTCCTTTCCATGGCGGCCAGCGAATTTAACGAGATCTTTGTGGGGGTGGGGGCCAGTCGCGTGCGTCAACTTTTTAAAAAAGCGCAGAGACTTGCCTATGGCTTCGGCGGTTGCATTGTTTTTATTGACGAACTGGACGCGATGGGGCAGCGCCGGACCTTCAATCAGTTCGGAAGCGGAGAAGGCAATACCACCCAGAACCAGCTCCTCGTTGCCATGGATGGGTTGGGCGACCGGTCCGAAAATATTATTGTGATCGGCGCAACCAACGCGGCGGAGGACATTCTGGATCCGGCGCTCTTGCGTCCGGGCCGTTTTGACCGCAAGGTCTACATCAAAAAGCCGAGTCTCGAAGGCCGCGAGGCTCTTTTTCGCTACTATCTGAGCAAGGTCAAATACGAAGCGGCGATCGATTGCAAGCGTCTGGCGCGCAAGGCCGTGGATAAATCGCCGGCCGATATTGAAAATATTGTCAAAGAATCGGCGCTGATCGCCACGCGCAATAAAAAAGATGCCGTGGGGCTCAAGGACCTTTCCGAGGCGATCGAGCGTATTGAACTTGGCATGAAACAAAAGCTTACCGTCAATGCGCGCGAGCGTGAAATGACGGCTTACCATGAAACCGGACATCTGATCGCGACCTTTCTTTTACATCCGCGCGATGATGTTTTTAAAGCCTCGATCATTCCGAGGAAATCGTCGCTGGGGGTGGTTCATCCGACGGCGATCGAGGAGTGGCACGGACGAGATCGCGAGACCTTGCTTGCGGATATCAAGATCTGCCTTGCCGGTTATGCGGCCGAGAAGGTCAAGTTCAACACGACGACGACCGGCGTCACCTCGGATTTTAAACAAGCGATGCAACTCGCGCATTTCATGGTGTGGGTGCTGGGGATGGGGCCTTCCGGAATGATCGGGGATTATACGATCTACAAGGACGGCAATGCCCTTCTCCTCTCCGAGGACGTTAAGCTGCGTCTCAATCAGGATGCGGATAAGATCCTCAAGGATTGCATGACCGAAGTCGACGCGCTTTTGCGCAAAGAAAAGGATCTCTTCGAGCGGTTCTCGCATGAGCTTCTCCAGAAAAATGAGCTGGATTACGACGAAATCGAAGCGATCTTCAATGAATTCGGCAAAACCAATCCGAGGCATTTTGGCAATTACGCGCCCGGCCATGAGCCGCCGAAGGTCTAGATCTTGGATCTGAAAAAAAGCCCCGCCGCTTTCCGTAAGTGCAACGGGCGACGGTCAACGCGCAGCGTCAAAGTTCAAAATAAGTTCGTGGTTCGTTGCGCGTTGCGCGTTGCGCGGAAATGGTGCCTGACCCCTTTATGGGTCCTTCCCCTCCTTTTTCCGGGCTGCGGTTCCGCGACCTACCCGGAGGCACGGTGCAAGGAAGCGCTCCGGGAAATCGCTCTTAAGGAATACAAGATCCCCCACATCGAGGTTGAGTTCTCGGGAACGACGCTGGGAGTGTTCCTGCCCCTGGATCATCTCTTTGCCGCCGATCTTAAAACGGCGCTCATAAGCGGAAAAGTCACGGATATGGAAAGTCTTTTCCAACCGACCGAAGAGGCGGTCAATAAGGTCGAAGATATCCTTTTTTCCATGGCACGGGTCATGCTGAGTACGGATAAAAAGATAGAATTCTATTTTCTGCAGGCGACGGATATTGAGAAAAGCGGCATGGATCTGACTTTTATGGGGCAGATCGATGATCTGAAACGGGTCCGGTTTTGGGACATCCCGCGCAGCGAATACCGCAAGCGCATCATTCACGATCTTCGCATGAACCGCGCCGCGATCTGGCACCGGCCCGTGCGACATTTTTTTAGGGATCTCAACGAAGCCGCGCTAGGCGATATTCAAACCCGTTATTTCCTCAAGACTTCTCAGGCCAAATGGACGCGAGAGTTTTTCTTTGCGGACGCGCAAGGAGCGCCCTTGCGGAATGGCCGCGCGAAATGGACCCTTCTGGAGACAAAAAGCATTCCCATTCAAGACAACGAGGTCGTGGTTTACGCCAAGGCCGAGGCAGCGCCCCAAAATCCAAAGGATATCGGCGTGAAGCCCCAGCGGATGGAATATCTTTTCCAGATCTCAACGGTCGGGGATACGGAAAAGATACGCCGCATTATCCCTTTGGCCTATCTCGAGGATAAGACTACAGTTCCGGATTTCACGTTTACCCGGGAGATGATCGCGAAAAGTCTCCCCCAGTGGGAAGCAGAATTCAAAACGCCCAATATCACGATGGGGGATTTTCTTGCGCGTCAGCTCACGCGCCGGTTCCAGGCGTTCGCCTCCGAAAATGAACGGATCTACAACACTTTTGAGAGCGTCAAGCTTGTGGTCCGGTTTGAGCTACAACCCAAGCCGCATTTTATTTTTAACGCCGCCGCTCCCTTGCGCGGAACCCATGCGAGCGCTTATGTTCCGGGACAGGGCGTTCATGAGGATGTGCTCTACTTTTGGGACCTCGTGGCCCGGGAATTTGTGGAGGTGTTGCACAGTTACGGCTTTCAGGATTACAAATCCATGGAATTCCAGCTTTTCCAGGACGGGAAGCTCTTAACCTGGACCGCGACACGGGAAGATCTCGATCTTTTCCGGCACAAGAGAAAATCTCTTAAAGACATTCTCGTTCTGTCGGTCGCCCAGAGCTGAAGTCCCCACCTTTTTCTTTACCGCTCTCGGTGGGGTGGTATAATGACCTCTGTTTCGGAAGGAAGCTCCCCCTTCTCGATCCTCTTCCGGCGGCATTTTTTGAAATTCAGAAGATCCTTATGACAAATTTTAAAGGCAGCAAGACGGCGGAAAATCTTATGAAAGCGTTCGCGGGAGAGTCCCAGGCCCGGATGCGTTATGGCTATTACTCCAAGATCGCCCTGAAAGAAGGCTATCGCCAGATCTCGAATATTTTTCAGGAGACCTCGGATAACGAAAAGGAACACGCGAAGCTTTTTTACACTCAACTGATTAAACACGAATTGAACGAAAATCCCGTGGACATCCGCGCGGGTTATCCGGTGGCGATGGGCGATACGCTCCAGAACCTCCGCTATGCCGCCCTGGGTGAAAAGGAAGAATGGACGGATCTTTATCCCTCTTTTGCCGCGATCGCCGATCAGGAGGGTTTTGCGGACGTCGCGAAAACCTTCAAGCATGTGGCGATGGTCGAAAAACGCCACGAAGAACGCTACAACAAGCTCCATAACGCGCTGGAACATCACAAACTTTTCGTCAAGGATGGCAAAGTCTCCTGGAAATGTCTCGAGTGCGGGTATATCGTCGAGGCTTCCAAAGCGCCCGAGCGCTGTCCGGTCTGCGATCATCCTCAAGGACATTTCGAGATCTGGATCGAAAATTATTAATATCGAATCCACCCGCCCTCAGGAGATAAAACGATGATCTCATACCAACGGCTTGGTTTTGTGAATACGCGCGAAATGTTCCAAAAGGCCTTTCAAGGGGGCTATGCGGTCCCGGCCTATAATTTCAACAATCTGGAGCAAATCCAGGCGATCGTGATGGCTTGCGTGGAAACGCAGTCGCCGGTGATCCTCCAGGTCTCCAGCGGCGCCAGGAAATACGCCCATCAGGTCCTGCTTCAGTACCTGGGGCAAGGCGCGGTGGAAATGATGAAGGCTTACGCGAAAGAAAAAGGACTCAAGCCCGTTCCGATGGCGCTTCACCTCGATCATGGCGACACTTTCGAACTTGCGAAGTCCTGCATTGAATCCGGTTTTTCATCCGTGATGATCGACGGGTCGCATCTTCCGTTCGAAAAGAATATCGAACTCACGAAGCAGGTCGGCGATTTTGCCCACAAGAAGGACGTCACCGTTGAGGGAGAGCTCGGCGTACTCGCGGGGATCGAGGACGATGTCCGCGCGGAGCACTCGACTTATACGGATCCTAACGATGTCGTGAAATTCGTGAAAGAGACGCATGTGGATTCGCTCGCGATCTCGATCGGGACTTCGCATGGCGCGAACAAATTCAAGCCGGCGCAATGCGCGCGGAACGCGGACGGGATCCTTATCCCGCCGCCCTTGCGCTTCGACATTCTGGAAGAGATTGAACGGAAGATCCCCGGTTTTCCGATCGTGCTCCACGGCGCTTCGTCGGTTCCTGCGGAGGCGGTCAAGATCATCAATGAGAACGGGGGCGCGCTTAAGGATTCCGTGGGAATCCCGGAGGAACAATTGCGCAAAGCCGCGAAATCCGCGGTGTGCAAAGTCAATATCGACTCCGACGGCCGTCTGTGGATGACCGCCGCCATCCGTAAAATTTTCAAGGAAAAACCCGCGGAGTTCGATCCGCGAAAGTATTTGGGACCCGCGCGCGACGCGCTGAGGGCCATGTACAAACACAAAAATCAGGATGTTTTGGGTTCGGCTGGAAGAGCATAAGCTTAAAGGGGGACAGTCCCCCTCATACCGCGTTCCATCCCGCCAGAGGCAGGATGGGGCAATCCCGACGACCGTCGATGAAGAGAAAATTAAAGTCGGGATAGAATCAAAGGGAGAACGGTGCTCAAAGCATTCAAGGGACTGTCCCCTTCAACTTAAAGGAGTGTTTCTATGAAGAAAGCAATCTTGGTATTTGTGGCAGGGGTCGTGTTAGCGCTTTCGGTCTCAGCGCCGGCGTTTGCTGAAGAAACACAGAAAAATGAAATGCCGGAAATGGCCGCGGATAAGCCGAGGGGAATGCCGATGCCCGGGATGGAGAAAAAATGTTGTTCCATGATGGGAAAAGCCCAAATGGTCGCGACGGAGGAAGGCGGCGTGATCGTGCTCGCGGGGAGCAAACTCATGAAGTATGACGCGGACCTGAACCTTGTTAAAGAAGCCGAAGCGCCTATGCCGATGCCTCCCCTGGGCGGCAAACAGTGTCCCATGATGGGAAAAATGACGGGGAAGGACGCGGCGCCGGCGACTTCTGAATCTCAAGAAGGGACGATATAAGTTATCCAGGAAAAGGCCTTTTTATGAAAAAAAAGATAGGTCTCGGGGTCGTTCTTGGCCTGTTTCTTTCTCAGACGCTTTTCTTCGGGGCGGTGACCCTGACGGACCTCCGACTCCCGAAGGATTTCTCCCCGTCCCAATCTTCCTATGCGAAGATCGTAACGGTCCGGGAGAATGCTCAATATCCCGGGTTTCTGACCTTTTCAGTTACATCGCCGCATGGCAGCTACAGGGTGCAGGGTTTGACGAATCTCCGTAAGTGTCTCCGTGAGATCGATGTGATCGAGCGGCTGAATGCCCGTGAGAGCACCGGAGGCGGGATCGCGAACGGCGCGGTCGATTCGATCAAGGATACGGGAACCGGGTTGAAAAATCTGGTGGTCCATCCCGTGGATTCTGTGAGCGGGATCGGCAAGGGGGTCGGAAAGTTGGGGGGGAAGATTGGCGGCGTTTTCCGAAAGAAGGAAGAAGGAGAAAAAGGAGATAGTTTTTTAAGTTCCACGAAGCGCCAGCTTGCCAAAGAACTGGGCGTGGATGTTTACAGCCGCAATCTTCAACTTCAGGAAAAACTGGATTCGACGGCCAAGGCCCGCATGGGCGGCCGGGGCATCGTCGCGGTTGCGACTTTTTTTATGCC
Organism: Candidatus Omnitrophota bacterium; assembly: GCA_023246985.1. Classification (GTDB taxonomy): domain Bacteria; phylum Omnitrophota; class Omnitrophia; order Omnitrophales; family Aquincolibacteriaceae; genus Aquincolibacterium. The sequence goes on from JAHFHJ010000011.1 coordinate 8,207, forward strand.
GGTCGGACTCTTCACTTCGGCGGTCATGACGGTGAGTACGATCAATAACGCTGCCGACCGGCTGGTGAATGACAGTGACCGCGTCGATCTTTATACATTGAATCAAAAGGCGCTCCTGGGTCTGGGTTTTCCAAAGGAGAAAGTGGCGCGGTTCCTGAATCATCCCTATTACACGCCCAGAGAGATCACCTATTTCCGTTTTTATCTTGAAAAGCTCAAGCGCGTTCAGGGATTCGAAGCGCTTCTGGATGCGGCCCTCGCGGCTGTTACGGAGATTCCGGCGGATAAGATCCTTCATGAGACACAGATCGCCGCGGATTCCGTGGGGGATGCCCCCCGGGCGATGAAACTTGCCCTGATCCCGGAGGGGATCGTTTTTTCAAATGAGGATAAGGTCGCACTGATCACGGCCTACGATTTTCTGGATCATTCCGCTCTCGGCAACCGTGTGACTGAGACAGTCATCAGTTTCCGCAAAACCTTGGGGAAAAGATCCGCCGAAATCTGGAACGGAGGCGCTGTCACATCAGGATTCGGGGGTGTGACGCTTCTCAAGGGCATCCAGGTTCAGCGTATGTGCCTTTTTGAATCGACTGGGCTCCAAGCGGCGCTTTGACCGAATCCTTAAAAGGTCCCTATTCATGAAAAAAAAGCAGCTTTGCCTTGTTACCGGCGGCGCCGGTTTTATCGGATCGAATCTCGTGGATGCCCTCTTGGCCCAAAGGTTCCGGGTACGGGTTCTGGATAATCTTTCGACCGGAAAACGGGAAAACCTGGGGTCTGCGTGGTCCGGGATCGAGTTTCTCAAAGGGGATCTTCGCAGCAACAAGGATGTGAAAAAAGCCGTTCGCGGGGCCTGCTATGTTTTTCACATGGGCGCCATTTCCAATGTGCCGCAATCTGTGGACCAGCCGCGCGTGACCCACGAGGTCAATGTGTCGGGGACCTTCCGGCTTCTTCAGGCGAGCCGGGAAGCGGGCGTGAAGCGCTTCATTTTCACTTCGTCTTCGTCTATCTACGGAGAAACGGAAAAATTTCCTTCGACCGAGGAAGACCTTCCGCGTCCCGAATCTCCCTACGCCGCTTCCAAGATCATGGGAGAGTATGATTGCCAGAATTTTTCGAAATGGTACGGGCTTGAGACGGTGGCGCTTCGTTATTTCAATGTTTATGGTCCGCGTCAGAACCCGAAATCCCGCTACGCGTGCGTGATCCCCATTTTCCTCAAATGTTTTTTAGACGGAGTTCCGCCCGAGGTCCATTGGGACGGGAAGCAGTCCCGTGATTTTGTCCATGTGGATGATGTGGTGGCTGCCAATTTTCTCGCCATGAAAAAGAGTGGGGTCTCCGGCGAGGCTTTCAACATCGGGAGCCACTCGGAAGTGCGGGTTATCGATTGCCTGAAGGAGATCCAGAAGATCCTCGGCATCAAGAAGGTAAGGATCGTTCATGCGCCCAAACGCGCGGGCGACGTCCGGCGTACTTTCGCCGATATTTCCAAGGCCCGGCGGCTTTTAGGCTATCGACCCGGCGTTCTTTTCAAGAAAGGACTTTGCCGCACCGTGCGCTGGTTTCTAAAAAACGCCGACCGCTTGTAATCCGCGCTGATTTTAAGCAAACTATTTTGAAAATTAACGAAAGCGCTTTTAAAAAGCACTTTCTATTTCTACCCCGACTTTAATTTTCTTTTCATGGAGGGTAGTCGGGATTGCCCCAATTTCAACTTCGTTAAAATTGATAGGTATTGGGACTACCCCCAACTTTGAATTTTTTTACATCAAGGGTAGTTGGGGTTGCCCCAATTTCAACTTCGTTAAAATTGATAGGTATTGGGACTAACTAGGTAAACCATGAAACATCTTATTGTTTATACGCATCCCAATCCTGCGAGCTTTAATCACGCGATCAAAGAGACGCTGGTCCGCGTTTTAAAGGAAAAAGGCCAGGACGTCCGCGTGCGCGATCTTTATGAAATGCGTTTTGATCCCGTACTTAAAGCGGATGATTTCCGGGCTTTTCTCGCGGGGAAAGTTCCAGCAGATATCGCGGTCGAACAGGATCATGTCCGTTGGGCCGATCAGCTGACCTTCCTTTATCCCGTTTGGTGGGGGCGCATGCCCTCGCTGGCGGGGGGATACATTGACCGCGTGTTCAGCAAAGGTTTTGCGTACGATTATGGTCCGGCCGGGCCCGCGGGGCTTTTGCCGGGGAAAAAAGCCTACGCTTTCAGCACCCTGGGCGCGCCGCTTGCGTTGACCGAATCCTCCGGCGGAATTAAAAGCATGGAACAGATCCTCGACCATGAGACCTTCCGTTTCTGCGGCTTCGAAATGGTCGGCCACAAATATTTTGGGTCCGTGCCGACCGTGACAGACGGAGAACGCAAAAAAATGATCGAAGAGGTCGCGCAGATCGCGTCGGCCTGGCCGCTTCGTTAAAGGATCCTTATGAGCCCCGCGTCTTTTGCCGGTTCTTTCAAGATCGCTGAAAAAAAGATCTTTATCCGTTTAAAGAATCGAATCTGCGATTCTTCGGAAGAGCTGCTTCGAAGCGATCTCTGCTACGAAGTGATCAAGCGCGCCGTCGCGGCGCTTGACCGCCGCAAGTCCATTCTTTTGAAGGTGTTCGGCTCCAAAGAAGTGAATGAGGCGCATGTTCGGCTTTTGATCCAGACGCTCGAATTTCTGGAAAAGATGTCCGTCGATCTCGTCGGCCGCGTGGTTCCGGGCTCCGAGGATTTCCTTCGCGACAAGCATGCGCTCAATGACTTTGTCGAGTATCTTTATAACTACTGGCGCAGTTTTGACCGTTTCATCATCTGCGATTCAGAGGGCGAGGAGTTCGATAAGCGTCCTTTCCGCACCTTCAACGATACGATTGAGGATCTGACCATCCTGGTCCGCCGCACCTACCGCGAGATCCAGGAGAATATCACCGGGACGCATCCGCGCATCTACCGCCAGGTGGCCGCCGGCGCCGAAATGGCCGCGATCGCGTGTCCGGTCCGCGTGCCGTATCCTTCAGAACTCTATGAAAAACTCAACGCGATCCCGGTAATCCGTCAAGTACTTTTCTATCCGCCGCTTGTCCTGAATCAGCTGAATAATACGCGTGAGGGGAAATTCGAGCGGATCCAAGAGAATCCCCTGGGCCGTTTCGATCTGAAGCGCGATGAGTGGCTCGGCTATCCGGTCAAAGCCGGCGATCTGCTGATTCTGGTTTATTTCAACGAGAAGTTTTTTGAAATGGGACTTTCGCTTTGCAACCTCTTCGAAATCGCCAGCGACGAGGACTTGAAGCGGCAGCCGGATGCGGTCTTTGTCTATGGCGCTCCCGAAAAGGCGTTGGAGTTCCCGGGCGTTTTTCCGACGGTTTTTTACGATGATGAAAAAAACGGCATCCTGGCCGGCGCCGTGCCGGACTCGGACCGGTTCGGCTATTTTGGGTATCTCAAAAAAATGATCCTGACGCTCCATAACATCAAACGCATCAAGACCGGGCGCCTGCCTTTCCACGGGGCCTTGATGAAGATCTATCTGAAAGACAAAAAACCTGTCACGCTTCTTGTGATCGGGGATACCGGAGCCGGAAAGTCCGAGACGCTTGAAGCCATGCGCGATTTTGGCGCCGAAGAGATCCAAGATGTGACGGTGATCGCGGATGATATGGGATCGCTCGCGTTCCAGCCGGACGGAAACGTCGCGGGGTATGGAACGGAGACCGGAGCTTTTTTAAGGCTCGATGACCTGAAGCCGGGTTACGCGCTCGGACAAATCGACCGCGCCATTATTATGAGCCCCTCCAGGACCAACGCGCGCATTGCGCTTCCGATCACGACCTACGCGAACATCATCCAACCGCACCGGGTGGATTTCGTGTTTTACGCGAACAATTATGAGGACATCGACGAGGATCACCCGATCCTCGAGAGGTTCAAAACTCCGGAAGAAGCCCTTAAAGTGTTTCGGGAAGGCGCCGTGATGAGCAAGGGGACGACGAAAACCACGGGGCTCGTGCACACTTATTTCTCGAATGTTTTTGGCCCCGCGCAGTATAAAGCCGAGCATGACGCGCTCGCCAGAAAGTTTCTCGAGACTTTTTTCGCGAAAGGCCTGTATGTCGGTCAGATGCGCACGCGCCTCGGCGTGACGGGATGGGAGCGCAAGGGACCGGAAGCTTCCGCTTTGGAACTCCTCCGTTTGATCCGGAGTGACGCGAGATATTGAGTTCCTCTAAGTCCTTATCCCTCCAGAACCCGGCTCGGGATGAGGAAGGCACTTTTAACCTTTGAAGAGGGGAATTCTTCTTATGGCCAAAGAAGTTTGCATCTGTCTCCACGGGCATTTTTATCAGCCGCCTCGCGAAAATCCATGGATCGAGGAAATCGAACAGCAGAATAGCGCCGCGCCTTTTCACGATTGGAACGAGCGCATCCATTACGAATGCTATCATCCCAATTCCCGCGCCCGCGCCCTTGACGCAAAGGGAAAGATCGTCGAGATCGTCAATAATTTCGAACGTATGAGTTTCAATTTTGGCCCCACGCTTCTTTCCTGGCTCGAGGCCCAGCATCCTGATACCTATCAAAGCATTCTTCACGCCGATCGCGCGAGTTGTGAAGCCCGTCGCGGTCACGGCAATGCCATTGCCCAGGTCTACAATCACGTCATCATGCCGCTCGCCAACCTGCGGGACAAGAAAACCCAGGTACGGTGGGGGATCGAGGATTTCCGCTTTCGGTTCGGACGTTTTCCGGAGAGTATTTGGTTGCCTGAGACGGCCTGCAACGAGGAAACACTGGAGGTCCTTGTCGCGGAAAAGATTAAGTGCATCATCCTCTCTCCGCATCAGGCCCGGGCGGTCCGGTCACTTGACGGGGGCGCCTGGCAGGACGTGAGCGGCGGGCATATCGACCCCAGGGAACCCTATCGCTATTTTCTCAAGAACAACCCTGCGCTTTCGATCGACGTCTTTTTTTATGACGGGCCGATCTCCAAAGCGGTAGGTTTCGACAATCTCCTTTTCGACGCGAAGCATTTTATGAAGCGTCTTGAGAGCGCGATCGTGGACCATGAACGGTCTCAGCTCATCCATATCGCGACGGATGGAGAGACTTACGGTCATCACAAGGCGTATGGCGACCGCGTGCTCGCCTATCTTACCTATGTCGAGATCCCGCGACACGGATATCGCATCGTCAATTACGCCGAATTTCTCGAGGAGCATCCGCCGCATCAGGAAGTGCGGTTGATCGAGGGTGAAAACGGGGAAGGAACTTCCTGGAGTTGCGCGCACGGGGTTTCCCGTTGGAAGGACCACTGCGGCTGCCGGGGCGACGGCCCCTCCAATTGGACCCAGCATTGGCGCAAACCGCTCCGCTGGGCGCTTGATTGGCTCCGGGATGAATTAGCCCAGGTTTATGAAAAGGAAGGCTCAAAATATCTGAAGGACGCGTGGGCGGCCCGCGACGATTATATTCAGGTGGTCCTGAAACGGAATCCCGAGACCCTCCGCGGATTCTTTGAACGGCAGGCTCCGCGGGAGCTTTCCCAACAGGAGATCACGATAACCCTCAAGCTTTTGGAGATGCAGCGCAACCTCATGCTCATGTACACAAGCTGCGGCTGGTTTTTCACGGAACTTTCCGGCCTCGAAACCGTACAAATCCTTCAATACGCCTCGCGGGCCATCCACCTCGCGCGCGAAGTGAGCGGTACAAATTATGAGCGGGATTTTCTGGAGCATCTGGCGCTTGCCAAAAGCAATATCGAATCGATCAAAGACGGACGGGGTGTTTATGAAAAATTCGTGAGGCCCGCCCTGGCCACGCTGCATCATGTGGTGAGTTATTACGCCATCGGCTCCATTTTTGAGAATTTTTATGCGCCCGATCCCAAGACGGACCTGGTGAAAATTTTCAATTTTGACCTGCATGTCCTGCATCAACGCAAAGAATTTTTCGGTACGGTGACCATGAACTTCGGCCGCGTGCGGATCATTTCGCAGACCACGCTGGAAGAACAGGATCTTGTCTTTGGGGTGATCCAGATCGGTTTTTATGATTTCCGCTGTTCGGTCAAACCCTACGCGAACGAAGAGGAGTTCGACAAGCTCGAAAAAGAGCTCTTCGAGGCGCTTTACCAGCTTCCCATTCTCGATCTTTCCAAGAGGATCGACGCGCATTTCGGCGAGACCTATTATGCTTTGAAGGACCTGCGCCTCGGCGATCGCGCGAAGATCATCAGTATTCTCACCCATGAGACGATCGCCAAAGTCAGCAATTTTTATGAGAATATTTATGAGGAAAACCTGCGCATGAACGAGATCTATCGCTCGATCAATGTGCCGATCCCGGTCGAATTCCGCTACGCGGCGGAACACACGCTCAGCAAGCGCATGTTGGAGGCGGTACGGGATTGGGGCGAGCGCGGTTTTCCGGCCAAGCGGACGCTTTCGATCTACCGCATTATGGATTCCGCGAAGGCGCTGGATGTTCACATCGACAAGGAGCC
>JAHFHJ010000011.1:14818-18735 GCA_023246985.1 Candidatus Omnitrophota bacterium
AGGCCTTTGATGAGGCCGGCATTACGGCAGCTTTTATGGAGCCGGAGCAGGGCGGCTATATCTCCGGGCCGAAAAACCTGGTGCTTGCGATGATCGCGTTCGAGCTCTGCTGGGTGGACGCGGGCGCCGCGACGGCAAGTCTTGCGAACAATCTCGCGCTGGAGCCGATCCACGAGAAGGGGACGCCCGAGCAGATCCAAAAATATATGGGCGGCTGCGTGCCTCCGAAACCGGGCGAGAACCGGAAAATAATCCGCGGTTCTTTCGCGCTTACCGAACCGCTTCCTTATGTCGGCGTCGATGCCGGGATGCTCTCCGGGCGAATCCGTATCGCGGAATGGAAGGAAGGCCAGGAGCCGATCCTTCAGGTTGAAAAACGCGGCCGTTTTATTACGAATATGGGTTATGCGAATTTCGTAACCGCATCGGTAGATACCGATGATCCCCGGATTAAATCCAGCTGTATGATCATCCTCGAAGAAAATGATCCGGGACTTTATGACCGCGGCGCCCCGACCCTAAAACTCGTGCACCAGCTTTCCTCGACCCACGATCCTATCTTTAATCTGAAGGTCCCGGCCCACCGCATCATCGGCGGGTATACCGTCAAGGACGGCGTGATCATTCCGAATTTTAACAACAGCGAAGTGATCGAAGCCGTGTTCCGCAGGACGCGCGTGACCGTCGGGATTATGACCACCGCAAAACTTCTCTCCGCGATCGAACCGGTGATTCGTTATCAGCGGACGCGCTTCCGCGGCGGAGAATCGGCCACGCAGGGCACGCCCCGTTATGATCTCGGCATTCAGCAGAAAGAAGATCCTTGCCACCGTTTGGTCGATGTTTGGGCCACGGGGGAAGCAGGCGCCTCTCTCGGATTTGAAGGCGCCCGGCTTTTTGACGCGTTTGATGTGCTGGAGCGTGAAAAAAACGAGCTTTTTGCCCAACAGGGTATCAAGGGCGCCCGCGCTCAGATGAAGGCGTTCGCGGAGCCGCGTAAGAAAGCGCTTGAGTATATCGAAGAGATGGCCCAGCCGGAAGCAAAGCGCAATGCGAAACGGGTCGCGGAACTTGAGGGCGACCTGCTTGTCCAATATCTCATCAAGGAATCGCTCGCCGATGTGTATTGTCCCGCCGGAAAGCTCTGGAACACGGGCTATGGCGCAACGATGATGCGCGAGGCCGTGAGTTTAATGGGCGGTTACGGCATTACGGAAGATTGCCCGGGATTTCTGACCCAAAAGTGGTCGGATGCCCAGCTGGAGGCGACCTATGAAGGACCCGAATGCGTGCAACGCCGCCAGATGAGCTTGACGATGGTGAACGAAATTTTTCTTGCCCAGTTTAAACACTGGATCAAGGACCTTCGTGTGATCGCGAAGACGAAGTCCCCGCCGGGCCTATCGGCCCAAGGGGCCGGAGGCGGAATGGGCGCTTGCGCCCTGGCCGGAGCGATGGAGCTGTGGCTCTGGTCTCTCGAATATCTTCAGTCCCACAAAGATGGGAACGGGAAAACCCTTTACGGCGGACAACGCCAGGGCGTCATGTTCCCGATGACGGACGCGCTCGCGTGGCTCCTCGGCGCGCGTCAACTGATCCTCGATACACTCGAACTTGAAAAGAAGGGTCCGGAAAATCCGACGCTTGCGGAAGGTTTGGCCGGCGTGGTCAATTTCTATTCGGACCTCAGCGGGGTTCAGTCGGCCCGGGCTGCCGGAGAAGTCGGGAAAATCTGCGCCGACCTTGTTTATGGATATCAACCGGCGGAAAAGGGGACAGCCCCTTTAAAGCCGTTAGAGGGACTGGCACCTTTCGCGGAATTGCGCGCAAAAACCGATGCCTGTTTCTCGGGATTGCGTTTCTCTAAGGATCGCGCCGCGGAAGCCGTCGCGCAAGTCATGATCCCGGAAGCGCTCGACTATCCGCTTTAAAATCGCGCAACGCGCAACGGGATATTTTTACGTTAACCGTTGTGCCCATGGATCGCGTCAATTCTTTAAAATCGCTTTACTTCCAGAGGTGCGAAAATGACCGCTGACCGCCCCAAGATGGATGTCGATATTGTTTGCGTGGGATTCGGGCCCGCAACGGCGGGATTTCTCACCACGCTGACCCGTGCCATGCAGCAGGACCCCGCGGCCGAACATTTCCAAAGCAAGGTGATGCCCCCCCCGGGCCTATCGGCCCAAGGGGCCGGAGGCGGGATGCCGCTTCAGGTGATCTGCTACGAGCGCGCGGATGATATCGGCTTCGGCGTTTCGGGGATCGTGACGGAGGCGAAAGGCATCACGCAGTCCTTCGCGGCCGAAGAACTTTCTCATATCCCGATGGCGCATCCGGTGAAGCATGAAGAGGTCTATTATCTGCTCGATCCCGTGGGCGCAAGCCGCCGTTCCCGCATCCTGAAACTCGTTGACTTGTTTTTCCGCACTTTTGGTTTTATGCTTCCTGGGTACCAAGATCAGGCCTTCCAGCTTCCTTTTATCCCGCCTTTCATGGCCAAACACGGAGGATGGGTTTTCTCCATGGGGCAATTGACTCAGTGGTTGGGGTCCCATCTCATGGGTTCGGGTCTTGTGCAAGTGTGGCCCGGGATGCCCGTCAAGGAACCTCTTTTTGATTCAAACCGTGTCGTGGGCGTAAGACTTGTCGATCAAGGCGTCGAGAAATCCGGAAAACCGACCGGAGCTTTTACTGCCGGGATGGATATTCACGCGGCCTTTACGGTCGTGGGCGATGGGCCTTACGGTTCCGTGGGACAGGATCTGGACAGGAAGCTCGGTCTGCCGGAAGGGAATCATCAGCGGGAATGGGCGCTCGGAATGAAAGCCGTGGTCGAGCTTCCGGAGCATACCGTGCTTGAGCCGGGAACCGTGATCCATACCTTGGGTTATCCGGAGCCGGAGATCTTTGGATTCCTTTATGTTTATCCGGACCGCGTCGCGTCGCTCGGCATTTTCATTCCGTCGTGGCTTGATCATCCGATGCGTTCCTCTTATCGCTATCTTCAGCACTGGATGCAGCACCCCAAACTTTGGAAACATCTTCGGGGAGCGACGCTCAAATCGTGGGGCGCGAAAAGTCTTCAGGAAGCCGGGATGCGCGGGGAGCCGTTCATCGTGGGGGACGGTTTTGCCCGTATCGGGGAAGGTTCCGGCAGTACGAACATGCTCAAAGGTTCCGGCGTGGATGAGGCCTGGACGACGGGCGTTCAACTCGCGGAAGGCGTGATCCGGCTTTTAAAAGAAAAGAAATCCTTCACCAAGGAAAATCTCGAAACGACCTATTTAAAGAACCGCCGCGCGAGTTGGGTTGAGAAAGATAACCGTATCGCGAAGAAGGCCCGCGACGGGTTCAGTCATAATTTCGCGCTCGGGATGATGGGGATGGGGCTCGCGGGTTTTACGAACGGGCTTCTCAATATCCCCGCCAAGCTCAAGCCCGTTTATGAGCGCATTCCTTCGCTTGAAAAATATTACAAAGGCAAAGTCTCTTCGGAGGTGATCGAGAAGGCACGTAAGGAAATGAATGCGACCCACACCTCGATGCATGACGCGATGATGGACGCGGCGGGCTGGCCGAAAATCCAGTATGACGGCAAACTTCTCATTTCCCATCAGGACGCGCTGCTTTTGGGCGGTAAAGTCCAGGCCGCGGAAGGCTACGCGGACCATGTTATTTTTCTGGACGCGGGCAAGTGCCAGAAATGCCGCACCAAGATCTGTATCGAGATGTGTTCCGGTCAGGCCATCACGGCGGCTTCAGACGGCGGCGTTCCTCTTTTTGACCGCGAAAAGTGCATCCATTGCGCGGCCTGTCTTTGGAATTGCGCCTATGCCCGTGAGCAGGGAAGCGATCTCACCAATGTCGATTTTCGCGCCGGCTCCGGCGGCCTCCACTCCAACATCAACTAAGCT
>JAHFHJ010000076.1:0-1936 GCA_023246985.1 Candidatus Omnitrophota bacterium
TTCCTTTTTGGCGGGTCGGCGATCGCGGACTTTGCGTTCATCCTGATCATCGGTTTTGCGGTCGGAACCTACTCGTCGATCTTCGTGGCTTCGGCCCTGGCCGTGGCGTGGAAAGCGCATAAATAAGTGGTAAGCGGTAAGCGGCCAGCGATCAGTTTTTCCTTAACGCATACCGCTTATCGCCCGTCGCTGATCGGTTGTGGCCGATGACTTCGTCCCCATCCCAGGACGCAGGTTTCATCCGTTTTTCTCCCGCCTTTCGGACGCTCCTGACAAAGCGCGGTCTTTCCGACGATGCCGCGGTCGAGTCTTTTCTTTTTTCCGGGCTGTCTTCGCTTCACGATCCCTTTCTGATGAAGAACATGAAACAAGTGAAAGCCCGCCTCGAAAAAGCCGTTTTCTCCAAAGAAAAGATCCTCATCCACGGGGATTATGACGTGGACGGGATCACCGGCGTGGCCATTCTGGCGCGCACGCTCGAAAAACTCGGCGGTCACTACGCAACCTTTCTTCCGGAGCGCGAGCGCGACGGTTATGGCGTGAGCGAAGCCGCGATCCACCAGGCGAAGGAGCAGGGCGTCGGACTGATCGTGACCGTGGATTGCGGAATCACGGCGAAGCGTGAGATTGAGATCGCCCGTTCTCACGGTATCGATGTGATCGTCGTCGACCATCATCGTCTTCCTGCCGACGGTTTACCCGATACGCATCTTATTTTAAATCCGCTCCAAGGAGATTGCCCGTATCCTTTCAAAGAGCTTTCGGCCGCGGGGCTGGCGCTTAAATTGAGCCAGACCTTGATCGGGGACGCGGCGATGGAACATCTGGATCTCGTCGCGCTTTCTACGATCAGCGATATCGCGCCGCTTGTGGGCGAGAATCGTATCCTCGTAAAAAAAGGCCTGGAAATGCTTTCAGCGCGGAAAAATCCGGGGATTCGCGCGCTTGCCGCAGTGGCCGGGATGAAAGCCTCCAAGGTCGATGCGGGTCATGTGGGGTTCATCCTGGGACCGCGGCTCAACGCGGCGGGGCGGATGAGTTCCGCGGACACGGCGCTTCAACTTTTGCTGACCCAAAATCCGCGCGAAGCGGAAAGTCTCGCGAAGATCCTGGATGAAGAAAATAAGGCCCGCCAGAAAAGGGAACGGGAAACCACCCGGGAGGCGCTGCGCAAGGTCGCGAGGACCGTCAACTTCAACCGCGAACGCGTGATCGTGGTGGACGGACAAGGTTGGCACCGGGGCGTGATCGGGATCGTGGCGTCACGGCTTGTCGAAAAATACGAGCGGCCGGCGGTCGTGATTTCAGTGGAGGAAGGTACCGGACGGGGCTCGGGCCGTTCCATCAAAGGTTTTCATCTTTTTAACGCGCTTCAGTCCTGCGAGTCCTTGCTCGAGGAATTCGGAGGGCATGAACAGGCGGCCGGGGTCACGGTCCGGGAAAAAAATATTCCGCTTCTTCGCGAGAAAATAAATGCGTTCGCGTTCGAACATCTTCCGGCGGAAGCGTTAAGGCGGCATGTGGCGGTCGATATTCCATTGAAGTTTGACGCATTCACGAAGCAATTTCTTGAGGAGCTGGAGCTTCTGGAACCGTATGGCACGGGGAATCCGCGGCCTGTATTTCAAGGCGAGGGGCTTCAACTGAAGACGATCCCCAGACGTCTTTACGGCGAGACTTATGAAGTCCTGCTGACGGACGGTTTTTTGACTTACCCCGCCCAACTCCATGAAAAACAGATGCTTCTCTGCGCTTCTTCCGATGCCGCGGCACGATTTAACGCGGCGTATTCAGTGAAAACCAAGCCGTGGAATGGGATGAAGACGCTGGTGATGGCTGTTAAAAACCTACAGCCGGCGTAAATTCCAATGACCAAAACCAAATCCCAATTTTCAAAATCCGCAGGGATAAAACCCGTTCACCGTTTTTTGTTTGG
>JAHFHJ010000076.1:2036-7041 GCA_023246985.1 Candidatus Omnitrophota bacterium
GGGATTGCCCCAATTTCAACTTCGTTAAAATTGATAGGTATTGGGACTAAGGGTTAACGGTATTGTACCGCATACCCCTAAATTCGAATGTCATGCGGTACTAGGATATTTTTTCGGCCTGGTAGGAACGACGGTGGGGGGCTTTTTTGACTTTCCCGGCTTTGATACAGCGCACGCAAACATTGATACGGCGTACCGTCCCGTTCAGAAAGAGAACTTTCACCCTCTGAATGTTCGGCATGAAACGGCGGCGCGTGATGCCGGTGGTCTTGATGCCGATCCCGCCCGTTTTCTTCTTCAAACCGCGGCGAGCGATAGAATTTCCCATAAGCGGTTTCTTGTTGCAGAGAGCGCACGTGTTCATAAGGCGCTCATTATAGTAAGGAGATGTTCCTTGGCAAGCGGTTTTTTCTGATATATAATTCCCCGCTGCAATTTTTTGACCATCGATTCCACCTATCAAATGAAGAAGGAGTTCATCATGACAAAAGCGACGGAAACGACAAAATGCTGCACCGGCACGAATGCCAGCGCCGCCCTTTGCGCCGGAAAAAGCAGCGGCGAAAAAATCGTTGATTTCAAGTTCTACGCTCCCCAAGCCAAGAAGGTCGAGCTCGGCGGCTGTTTCAATAACTGGAAAGCGAACAAGAATCCTCTCAAAAAAGACGCGGCCGGGAACTGGAAAACTTCCCTGAAGCTCAAGGCCGGGCGTTATCAATACCGCTATCTGGTGGACGGGACTTGGCAGAACGCGCAGGAGCCGGGCGAATGCGTTCCGAACGCGTTTGGCAGCTGGAATTGCGTCATCGAAGTCGCAAAGTAAGCCGCCGATTTTTTAGGAATTCGACCGGATTGAAAGGGGCCATCGCCCCTTTCAATCCCCGCTCGCCACAATACCGAACATTCCCGTAAAATCAACCGAGTCGAGGGATGAGTTCCTCTTGAAGATTCTTTTCATCAGTTCCGAAATGGCCCCCTTTGCCAAAACGGGGGGTCTTGGGGACGTCGTCGGTTCTCTCTCAGGCGCCGTCCGCGCGTTGGGCCACGAGGTTTCGGTTTTCCTGCCGCGCTACCGTTCGATCGACATCCAGCAATGGGGTCTCGAGACCGCCGTTGATTATTTTGAGCTGATCGTCGGAAACCATCTTGAGGCCACGCGCGTTTTCACGAAAAAGCTCGCTAACGGCGTCAAAGTCTACTTCATCGAGCATCCTGACTATTTCATGCGCGAGGAGCTTTACGGAACGCTCGCGGGAGGCTATCAGGATAATGACCGCCGCTTTACTTATTTTCAGCGCGCCGCGCTTGCGGCCGCGAAGAAATTAAAACTGGCTCCCGACATCGTTCACTGCCATGACTGGCAGACCGGCCTTGTGCCCGTGTATCTCAAGACCCTCGAAACCGATTACGCGCCTTTCCTGAAAGTCCGCAGCGTCTTTACGATCCATAATCTTGCGTATCAGGGGAATTTTCCTCCGGATTCTTTTCCGGCTACGGGACTGGGCTGGGAATTCTATAAATCCGACCTTCTGGAATTCTACGGGAAATGCAGTTTTCTGAAAGGCGGCCTGGTATTTGCCGATGAGGTCACCACCGTCAGCGAGCGTTATAGCCGCGAAATCCAGACTCAGGAATTCGGATGTGGAATGGAGGGCGTGTTGGCCGTCCGTAAGGACAGCGTGACGGGGATCCTGAACGGGATCGATCCCAAGGATTGGGATCCGGCGACGGATCCGGACATTGACGCGAAATATGATCTGAAAGATCTTTCCGGAAAAAAACTCAATAAAGCGGCGCTCCAGAAAGAGAACGGGTTCAAGGTCGATCCGAATATTCCGCTTCTGGGGTTTGTGGCGCGGCTCGTCACTCAAAAAGGACTGGATATCCTGATTCCGGTGCTTGAGGAGCTTGCCGCGGGGCAGGATCTTCAGTTGGTGCTGCTCGGGACCGGCGAAGATCAATATCACCAGATCCTTCGCGATATCGCAAAAAAGAATAAAAAATGGCTGGGGGTGCATATCCTCTTCGATCCGAAGATGGCCAAACAGATCTATGCGGGCTCGGATATGCTGCTGATTCCTTCCTATTATGAGCCCTGCGGGCTGGGGCAGATCATCGGGCTTCGTTACGGCGCGGTCCCCATCGCGCGCGCGACCGGAGGTTTGGCGGATACCATTGAAAATTTTGAGCCTGTGACGCAAAAAGGGAACGGTTTCATTTTTGAGGATTACACAAGCGACGCGCTTCATGCGGCGGTGCTTCGGGCGCTCAAGACCTTCAAACAGGAAAAGCTCTGGAAGGCACTTGTCAGGAACGCGATGGAAAGCGATTTTTCCTGGAACGCTTCCGCCAAGAAATACCAGCGCCTTTACGAGACCGTGAAACGGCGAACGGTTAAGGTTGAAAAAACCTGATAAGGATTGGGACTCTACTCAATCGAATCACCCATGAGTCCCAATACCTATCAATTTTAACGAAGTTGAAATTGGGGCAATCCCGACTGCCCTTCATGAAAAGAAAATTAAAGTCGGGATAGTCCCAATGCCTATCATCCCGCCAATGGGGCGGGATAGGATTTTTCAAAGCTTGTCATCCCCGAATGCCTGATTTGGGCGGGTCGGGGATCCAGCACCGGATTCCCGCTTTCGCGGGAATGACAAAATCATCATTCGTGACGCTAGGGGGTAGAAAATCCCTCTTCCGGATCCGCGCGGAATTGTCTTTGCAGAGAAAAAAATCCTTACTTATCCGAGGTCAATTTTAGCAAAGGAGAAAAAGGCGTTATGAAGTCTTATAAAATCGCGGTATTGCCGGGGGATGGAACAGGGCCCGAAGTGGTGCATGAGGGGCTCAAGGTTCTCGAAGCCGTTTCCCGGAGGTATGGTTTTAAAACGGAGCTCCAGCATTATGACCTCGGCGGAGAGCGTTATAAGAAAACGGGCGAGGTCCTCCCGGATTCCGTGCTGGGGGAGCTTGGGCAATTCAATGCGATTTATCTTGGCGCGATCGGACATCCTGACGTGAAACCCGGAATCCTGGAAAAAGGGCTTCTTTTAAAACTCCGTTTTTCGCTTGAGCAATACATCAATCTCCGTCCGGTGAAGCTTTATGAAGGCGTGGATTGTCCTTTGAAAGGCAAAGGGCCCGCGGACATCGATTTTGTGGTCGTTCGCGAAAACAACGAAGGTCTCTACGTCGGCGAGGGGGAATTTCTGAACAAAGGAACTCAAGACGAAGTGGCAATCCAGGTGAGCCGCAACACGCGCCGCGGCGTGGAGCGTTGCCTCCGGTATGCCTTCGAATATACGCGCAAGCGCAACAAGAGGAAAACCCTGACGCTTTGCGGAAAAACAAACGTGCTGACTTATGCCTTCGATCTCTGGGAGCGGGTTTTTCATGAGGTCGGAGCGAAGGATTATCCGGATATCAAAAGAGATTATGCGCATGTGGATGCCACCTGCATGTGGATGGTCAAGAATCCCGAATGGTTCGATGTGATTGTGACCGACAACATGTTCGGAGACATCATCACCGACCTTGCGGCGATGATCCAGGGGGGGATGGGGATCGCGGCCGGTGGTAACATCAATCCCAAAGGGGTTTCCATGTTCGAACCAATCGGCGGATCGGCGCCCAAATACACCGGCAAGAACGTTATCAACCCGCTTGCGGCGATCATGGCTTTACAGATGCTTTTGGATCATTTGGGCGAGGAAAAGGCCGCGCTTGAGATCGAGGATTCCGTGCGTTGGGTCACGGCCAGGAAACTCAAAAGTCTCGCGGCCGGCAAAATGGGGTATTCCACGACCGAGGTCGGGGATCTTGTGGCTCAAGGTTTAGATCCCAAGGAACGAAAATAACCAAGCTCCAAGAAACAAATCCCAAACAAGGATCCAAAATCCAATAACCCCATAGAGCGTTTAGAGTTCGATGTTTAATGATCGTTTGGATCTTGGAGTCGTGGAATTTTTAAAATGCGACGAAAGGATAAAAACAGGTACTTGGATTATGAGAAAACTTAAAGTCGCGATATTAGGCGTGACCGGCGCGGTCGGCCGGGAATTTCTGAAACTTCTTGAAGAACGGAAATTTCCGATCGGGGCATTGAGGCTTTTGGCTTCGGGCCGTTCCGCCGGGAAAAAAATCCGTTTCATGGGAAAGGCCTACGAGGTCGAAGAAGCAAAGGCCGGTTCTTTCAAGGGGCTTGATCTTGTGTTTTCGAGCGCGGGCGGAGCCGTTAGCCGTGAATTCGCGCCTTCCATCGTGAAATCCGGAGCGCTCATGGTGGACAACACCAGCGCGTTTCGCATGGATTCCGAGGTGCCGCTCGTGGTGCCCGAGATCAATCCCGAAGATATCGCCAAACATCAAGGCATCATTGCGAACCCTAATTGTTCCACGATCATCATGGTGGTGCCGCTCTTTCCGATCCACAAAGCGGCCGGGATCAAACGCGTTGCCGTCGCGACCTATCAGGCCGCGAGCGGCGCCGGCGCCAAGGCCATGGAAGAATTGAAGACGCAGGCTCAGGATTTTCTGGCCGGAAAGAAAGTGACGCCGAAGGTCCTGCCGCACCCGATCGCGTTTAATGTGTTTTCACACAACTCGAAGATCGGACCGGATGGATATTGCGAGGAAGAGACCAAGATGGTGAAAGAAACCAAGAAGATCTTCCATGATCCCGGGATCCGGGTGACCGCCACCTGTGTCCGCGTGCCGGTGTTGCGCGCGCATTCCGAAGCGCTTTTTATTGAGACTAGAAAAAAGATCTCCGTGGAGGAGGTCCGCGCGCTTCTTTCCAAGGCATCCGGCGTGAAGGTGGTCGACGATCGCGAAAAGAATTATTTTCCCATGCCGATCGAAGCGACCGGGCAGGATGCTATCCTGGTGGGCCGTTTGCGCGAGGATCCGACCGTGGCGAACGGTCTTACGATGTTCGTTTCAGGCGACCAGATCCGCAAAGGCGCGGCGCTGAATGCGATTCAGATCGCGGAGCTTGCTTTCG
>JAHFHJ010000077.1 GCA_023246985.1 Candidatus Omnitrophota bacterium
GAATTTCAGAGGCCAGGCGCTGATTCCCCACGGAACGCTCCATGGCCTCCTGGATCATTTGTTTCTCAAGCTCGTGAACCGCTTCGGGAAGTTTTCCCTTCCGCGAAAAGCCCGCGTGATCCAATTTCAACTTCGCTGCGCGCTCTGATTCTTGAGTTTCCATAAAAGACGCCCTGTTCTCATCCCGCGGCTGCTCTCTTTGTCTGAGACTTGATTTTTAAAATGGCCGGCAAAGACGATCCGAACTTTTTATTTTTTTCCAAGAGGGTCGTTGGGACATCCCCACCCCGCCTCCGGCGGGATGATAGTCATGGGGACTAGTCGACCGCGACATCGCCACTTTCCCCGGTCCGGATGCGGATCGCGCTCTCAACCGTGGAAATAAAGATCTTGCCGTCTCCCATCTTGTGGGTGTTCGCGACCTTGATGATCGTGTCCACGATCGCCTTGACCTGGGCGTCATGCACAACGATCTCGATCTTTGTCTTCGGCAAGAGATCCACTTTGAATTCCCGGCCTCGGAACTGTTCCGTAACCCCTTTCTGCTTGCCATGCCCCAGGATCTCCCAGACCTGGAGCCCGGGACATTTGATCAAGTCCAACGCCGCTTTAACCTCTCCCAGCTTTTCATTTCTGATGATCGCTTCTATTTTTTTCATAAGATTACCTCCTCAAATTTTTTATAGTTACCGGGGCATGGGCGTTTCGCCGTACTTATCCATTTTCACGCCGGCATATCCGGCCACGCCCATTTCCGGGATATCAAGACCCGCGATCTCGTCTTCGGGCGATACGCGATTCCCGATCGTAACATCGATCAGTTTGAAGACAAGGAATCCCACAACGCCCACAAAAATGATATTCGCAAGGACCCCGGTACAGGAAGCGACAAATTGTCCCCCATCGCCGTAGAAGAGCCCTTTGACCGTCCCGGCCACGCCATTCCAGCCGTCACCATAAGTACCGTCCGCAAAAAGGCCCGTGGCGAGAACCCCCCAAGCTCCGTTACAGCCGTGCACCGCAACCGCACCGACCGGATCATCGACCTTGAGAACGCCTTCCACAAAAAAAGCCGCTTCAATGACCAGGACTCCTGAGACGATCCCGATGATGCAAGCACTGATCGAATTCACGAAAGCGCAAGGAGCCGTAATCGCCACCAAACCCGCAAGCATTCCGTTGCACATCATGCTCGGGTCAGGCTTTTTAGTACGGACCAGCCACATCCAAAGCGTGGCCACAATGGCTCCGGCCGCAGAAGCAAGCATGGTATTAACCGCGACAACTGCGATCCTCAAGTCTGTGCCGGCTAAAGTCGATCCGGGGTTGAACCCGAACCATCCAAAAGCAAGAATGAAGGTCCCGATCACTGCCATCGGAAGATTATGGCCCGGGATAGCGTTCGGCGTTCCGTCCTTATTATATTTTCCGATGCGCGGCCCGAGGATCCAAGCACCGACAAGCGCTAATACACCCCCGGTCATATGCACAACCGAAGAGCCGGCAAAATCCACGTGTCCGTGGCCCAAACCGAAGTTTTTTCCGAGCGTCGCCAGCCAACCCCCTCCCCACACCCAGTTGCCATAGATGGGATAGATGACCGTTCCGACAAAAATGCCATAGATGAAAAAGGAGACATATTTCCACCGCTCCGCCATCGAACCGGTCGGAATGGTCGCCGTCGTGTCCATGAAGACCATCTGGAAAAGAAAAAGCGCAAAAATCGCCGCGTCATAGGTGCCACCGGAGAGGAAAAAGCCCTTGCCTCCGAAAAGCCCGAACACTTTGCCAAAAAGAGTAATGCTCACCTCATGGTTCAGGATATCCGTACCGCCTAAAGTAGCGATCGGACCCAGGCCCCCGAACATGAACGCGAACCCGCAGACATAAAAGCCAATCATGCCGAGCGGGTAAATCATGAAGTTCATGGCCATGGTATGCGCCACATTCTTCGCGCGCGTCAGACCCCCTTCCACCATCGCAAACCCTGCTTGCATGAACATGACAAGAAATCCCGTGATGAGCACCCAGATCATGTTGATGGCGACCTTGTTATGTCCGATCTGATCCAGGACCTCCATGGGATTCGGCTTCCCCGGAACCGCCGCGGTAATATCGATCGCCTTTCCCGTCATGAGACCCGACGGATCCGACGCCATCGTCGCATGCGCCAACGTCGGTAAAAGACAAATTAAAAAAAGACCTGTCAACAGCATCCCACTTATTTTCTTTTTCATGTGCGGCCTCCCCAATTTTGATATTGGCTCTACCAAAATTGTAATGGCAATATGCGTGCCAACTTGGATAACGAAATTGAAATAGTGTCTATACCGTGACAAAAATGAAGATGATGTAGAGGGAAAGGTACTACTCTGATCGAGAGCAGGAACAGAAAAAAAGACAGCCCCAACTTTTCATTTCTTTTCCAAAATGGCAGTGGGGGGAGCCCCCATCCCAGATCCGCTTCGATGGATTGGCATGGGGACAGCCCCGGAACTTCAAGGGAGTTTTCTTTTTCAGATCAACCGATCGCGACGCCGCCGACTTCGCCGGTGCGAATCCGGTAACACTCCTCAAGATTCATAATAAAGATCTTGCCGTCCCCAACGTGTCCGGTGCGCGCGCCTTCCTTGATCGCATCCAAGGTCGGTTTGACAAATTCGTCATTGACCGCGATCTCAAGCTTCACTTTCTTCAGAAGCCGTCCGGCCTCCTTGTGGCCGCGATAAACCTCCGAGATGCCTTTTTGGCGGCCGCGACCCAGAACGGTTGTGACCGTTACGAGATGGATCTCTTTTTCCTCCAGGATCCTGAGTACCTCGTCCACACGGTCCGGCTGAATCACTGCGATAATGTATTTCATGGCGCTGTCCCCCCGTTAGAACTTCCACTCATTGAACTGCATGATTGTTTTTTTACTTCCTTTTTCTTCCTGACCCTGACCCCGTCCTGAGCCGTTTAAAGCTCTAACGGGGCAGGTTCTTTTGACCCCGTGAGAGATCTCGCTTGTTTCTACGGAGTGCGCGTGCGATGTATTCATTTGAATATTTTTTATAGCTTCCGCTTTGAGATATTTGAATCTCTCACGGGGTTAATCCAATAAGGTGTAGCCGGATTCGCGATGCTGCGTGAGATCAAGCCCGATGCGTTCCTCGTCCTCGGAGACGCGCAGACCGAGCACAAGACCCACAAGTTTCAAAAGAATCCAAGAGACGACAAAAGAATAGACGATGGTGACCAGGACTGCTTTTAGCTGGATCAGAAAAAGTCCCGGATTACCGTAAAAAAGGCCGTTGCTGGCGGCCGGATTCACCGATTTGGAAGCCCAAAGTCCCGTGGCCAGAGCGCCCCAGATCCCGCCGATCCCGTGAACGCCGAAAGCATCGAGAGAGTCGTCGTAACCCATCTTGGCTTTGACTATCGCGACAAAGAAATAACAGACCACGGAAACCCCGGCGCCGACCCAGATGGCGTCCATCGGCCCCACAAAACCGGCCGCAGGCGTGATGGCAACCAGTCCCGCAACCGCGCCCGTGATCATGCCGAGCATGGTCGGTTTAGAATTGAATTTCCATTCAAGAAGAGACCAAGTCAGTCCCGCAGTCGCGGCCGCGATATGGGAGACCACGAACGCATTGGTCGCAAGTCCGCTGGCGGCCAAAGCGCTTCCGCCGTTAAAACCGAACCATCCGAACCAGAGAAGCCCGGCTCCAAGAACCGCGAGGGGCAAATTGTTCGGCGGAGACATATGGCTGGGATATCCTTTCCTTTTCCCGAGCACGAGCGCGCAAACAAGGGCCGCGACACCGGCGTTGATATGCACTACCGTCCCGCCCGCGAAATCAAGCGCTCCGGAATTCCTGAGAAACCCTCCCACGCCCCAGACCCAATGACAGATGGGGTCATAGACGAACGTGGCCCAAAGAAGTGAAAAGATCACGAAGGCTGAAAATTTCATGCGCTCCGCGAACGCTCCCAGGATCAGTCCCGGTGTGATGATCGCGAACATGGCTTGATAGATCATAAAGAGTTGATGCGGAATCGTCGCCGAGTAATCAGCATAAGGCTCCAGCCCCACGCCATGGAGTCCGGCCCAGCTCAAACTCCCGATCATCCCCTTAAGATCCGGGCCGAACGAAAGGCTGTAGCCGAAAAGCACCCATTGAAGCGTGATCACGCAGGCCAGCATGAAGCATTGCATCAGGATGGAAAGAAAGTTCTTTCTGCGGACCAAACCCCCGTAAAAAAATGCCAGCCCCGGCGTCATCAAAAAGACAAGCGCGGCACAAACAAGCATCCACGCGGTATCCCCCGCGTTGATTGCTGGCGCCGCCCCTTCTGAGGCCATTAAAATTTTGGGCGTCATGACCACGGCCAAAAACATCGCGATCCCCCCTAAAAGCCTCTTTATTGTCTTCATGTTCCGTCCCCCCTTGTCATTCTGTGGATTACATTTTTGTAATCTTTTTTGGAAAACACACTCCCCTCAAGTGACTTGCAAGGGCCGTGCCAAGTTGAAGGGGGTATAGAAATGAGGGGTATGCGGGAGGAAATAATCAAGAGCGGAATATTACGAAAGAAGGACAATTCAAAGAAAAGCGGACACCCCTCAGGCGACGAGGGATGCCCAGACTTCCACTCAATTTTGATGGCGGTCAGGACGGCTTGATTTTCCCTTTTGAGAAACTCAGGGCCCGCCCTTTTTAAAACAGCCTGCGCTAAAGTTTGAAGAGCATATCCGCATAGGTCGGGACCGGCCAAAGTTCCGTCGGAGTCACGCCTTCGAGTTCATCGATGTCTTTACGGAGTTCATTCATCGCCACAACCACCTTATCGCGGAACGCTTCCGCGCGCTTGGCGACCTCGGCCACATGGTGTGCCTTCTTGATCGCCGCCTCAAGCGTCGTGAGCTTTTGAGAGGCCGAGGTCAAAAGGCCGCTCACGGCTGTCAGGAGATCCTTCTGGACTGAAGTTGAAGCCGAAGCGGCTTTTAGCGAAACCATATCGCCGGCGAGCTGGGCCGCGAACTTCAATCCCGCGGGGATGAAGAGACGCTTCACCATCTGGACGGACGCCTGCGCTTCAATATTCACATGCTTGATATAACCTTCGAGATAGATCTCGTAGCGGGAATGCAGTTCTTTGGGGGCAAGCACTTGATATTTGTCAAAAAGCTTCTCCGCCGCGGAGTTGGCCATAGAACCCAGCGCTTCGATGCCGGTCTTGATGTTGGGAAGTCCGCGCTTTTTGGCCTCCTCGACCCACTCCTCCGCATAGTTGTTCCCGTTAAAAATGATGCGTTCGTGTTTTTTCATTGCGTCACGGACGATCGCGGTCGCTTCCTTATTGAGGCCGTTCTTACCGGCCTTTTCAAGACGGGTCGCGATCTCATCGAGCGCTTCCGCGACGATGGTGTTGATCACGATGTTCGGACCCGAGATCGAGGCCGAAGATCCGACCATACGGAACTCGAATTTGTTGCCCGTGAAGGCGAAAGGCGAGGTACGGTTGCGGTCCGTGTTGTCTTTCGGAAGCGGCGGGAGAGAATCCACGCCGATATTCAAAAAGCTCTGCCCGCGGGACTGCACTTTCTTGCCTTTTTCGATTCCTTCCAGGATTTCCGTGAGCTCTTCACCCATGAAGATGGAGATGATGGCCGGCGGCGCTTCATTGGCGCCGAGACGAAGGTCATTGCCCGGATTGCCGCAGCTCGCGCGAAGTTTATCCGCGTGACGATCGACAGCCGTGAGAAGCGCGCTCACAAAGATCAGAAATTGCTCGTTCTCAGAGGGCGTTTTCCCCGGCTCAAGCAAGTTCTGCCCGTCATCGGTCCCAAGCGACCAGTTGTTGTGTTTGCCGGAACCATTCACGCCCGCAAACGGTTTCTCGTGAAGAAGGCAAACGAGGTCATGACGGAGCGCCACTTTCTGCATCGTCTCCATCACCAGCTGATTATGGTCCGCCGCGATGTTGGTCGTCGAAAAGATCGGCGCCATTTCATACTGAGCGGGAGCCACTTCATTGTGTTTGGTCTTGGAAGAGATACCCATCTTCCAGAGCTCCACGTCCAAGTCTTTCATAAACGCGGAGATACGGTCCTTGATCGCGCCGAAATACTGGTCTTCGAGTTCCTGGCCCTTGGGAGACGCCGCGCCGAAAAGCGTCCGTCCGGAAACGATCAGATCGAGCCGTTTTTCATAATAATCTTTGTCGATCAGAAAGTATTCCTGTTCGGGACCGACCGTCGCGGTCACGCGCCTCGTGGTTTTGTTGCCAAGCGCCCTCAACACGCGGACCGCCTGTTTGGAAACTGCTTCCATCGAGCGGAGAAGCGGCGTTTTCTTGTCGAGCGCTTCGCTCGTATAAGAGCAAAACGCCGTCGGGATGGCTAGCGTCACATTCCCGGACGCGTCTTCCTTCAGGAACGCGGGCGAGGTACAATCCCACGCCGTATAGCCGCGCGCTTCGAAAGTGGAGCGGAGGCCGCCGCTGGGAAAAGACGACGCATCCGGCTCCCCCTGGGCCAACTGTTTTCCGGAAAATTCCATGATCACGGTGCCGTCATCGGTCGGGGAGATGAAAGAATCGTGTTTTTCCGCGGTCTTACCCGTCAGCGGCTGAAACCAATGCGTATAGTGAGTGGCGCCTTTTTCAATGGCCCAATCCTTCATCGCGTTCGCGACAACATTGGCCACTTCCGCCGATAAAGGAAGACCCTGCTGGATGGTCTTCTTCAGGGCCTTATAAGTCTCCTTGGGAAGACGTTCTTTCATGGTCCGGTCATTAAAAACATTACTTCCAAAAATTTTGGTCACATCGATCTTTTCAAAGCCGCAATGACACGCATGACATTCGTCCATAAAATCCCCCTTTTTTGGATTGTAAAAATTCTCGGTTTGGCCCTTCTCATTCGAGAAGGAACGCTATTTTATCATTAAATGCAAATTCTATGCCAAATACGGAGCTTTGTTTTCCTATACCCCGCGGGTCCTTTCCGCTATCCAAAAGACAGATTCGTCGCTGCCTGCCCCAC
>JAHFHJ010000078.1 GCA_023246985.1 Candidatus Omnitrophota bacterium
TTTTTAAAAAGGCGCGGGATTTTCCGCCGCTTAAAGTCCGCCAGGACTTTTTGGACGACCTTTCAAAACGGCTTGGATCGGACTATAAACTGGTTATTATGGACGCCTCCGGCCCGCGTTTTTGCGCGGAGCTTTCTTTAAAAAACAAGACGTCTTTGATAATCTTGGGCAAGGCGGGGCCCAAGGAGAGTTTAGGAAAATTTTTTTTGCATGAACTGGGGCACTCCCTGGGGCTGCGCGATGAAAGTTTCGAAGTTCATGCCAAGGATTCTCCGGCCGGTTATCCCAATTGCGCGACCCGCAGGGAGGAAGCGCAAAAATGGTGGGGGGATATGACGGGCAAGGACAAGCGCGTCGATTACGTTAACGGCTGCTGCGGGAATAAGAATTATTTCCGGCCCACCATCGCTTCTTTGATGAATGACGCGAACAAAGCGGAGGATTTCGGCCCGGTGAACGAGCGATATTTGCGCAATACGCTTGCGGAAACAAAGTAGGCATACCCCTTCCGGACCCGGTCCGGAAGGGGGTGGGGCTTGAACTAAGATCCAAAACGCAATGACCCGACAACGCCGTTGCTTCATGATTGAAATTGGGTTCTTGGCATTTGATTTTCCGGGGTTTTCATCGAACCGAATGGCGCGCTATGTCAGGAAAAAAAAGATCCAAAAAAATGCGGCGGTTCTTCACAACTCAAACGTTACAACCTATTCCTTGCGATCTCTGGCTGGATCCGTCCGAAACGCGTCATCTTCGCGACAGTATCCGTCTCAGACCCGGGGATGCCTGTCTTGTCACGGACGGGCACAGCGGCGAGGCCGAGGCGGTGGTTAGGGAGTTCGCTCCGGACGGCCGGACGCGTCTTCACGTACAAAAAGTCCTTATCAAGACAAGTTCCTTTAACGACGGCATCACGCTGCGGGTTTATCCGGCAATGCTTCGCAAGGGGAAGACGGATCTTTTGGTGGAAAAAGCCCAGGAGCTCGGGGTTCATGAGTTTCGCCCGATCGTTTCCGAGCATTGCGAGATCAAGATTGCGAAGGAAAAGACCGTCAAGATCGTCGCACGGTGGAATCATATTGCCCGGGAAGCCAGTAAACAATCCGGCAATCTCAAAATCCTTCATGTCGAAGTACCGCAAAGCTTCAAAGAAGCCATCGAACACGTTGCTTGCGACGAGCCGATCGTGATCTTCCATCCGGGCGGAAGTTCGCTTTCTTTTTCGCAATGGCTCGAGGGGGTTCGGGGGCTTAAAGGCAGGATCACGGCGTTGAATCTCTTTATCGGACCGGAGGGCGGCTTTTCAGAAAAGGAGATCCGGTGGGTTCAGCTGCGCCGGGGCGAAAAGAATCTGTATTTTGTCGAACTCGGCGAAGTGCTCTTCAAGGCGGATACCGCCTTGATCGGTATCGTGGCCGCCCTCAGATTTTCGGGCATTCTTTCCGCATAGTTTGATTTTGCACCCCTCTCCAACATTTTTTTGAGTACCCACGAAACGCTCAAGGGTGTATCATACCGCTCAAATTGACAGAAATTCTTCGGAAGGTTTTTTCTGGATTTACTGGAAATCCAGGCGGTAACACGGGAGGATATTCTTAATGGAATGGTTTTGGCGGTTGGTCGATCGTCTCCAGAAAGGTTTTGCGTCTTCGGCGCTTCGGAGTTTTTCTCCGGTCGATTGGATCTTTTTGTGCGCGATCGTGTGGGGACTGATCCAGGGAAGCCGCAAGGGATTCAGCGATATGTTAGGGAAACTTTTCGGGATATTTCTTGTCAGCATGTTGACGCTGAGTTTCTACTCCCGCGGGGCGGATCGTTTATGCAAGAATCTTCCGGTTCTTTCCATCCAAGCGGCTGAGCCGCTCGTTTTTTTTCTGCTGGCCGTCTTTCTCTGGTTTTCCGCGTCGTGGAGTCTCAACGTCTTCGGGAAGTTTTTAAGGGTGGAAGCCCAAGGGCCTCTGAAAACTCTGGGCGGAGCTGTTTTTGGGATTCTGCATGTAGTACTTTGGGTCAGTTTCCTCGCGCAGTTTCTCTTGCTCTTTCCCATCCCATCGATTCAGAAAATTTTCAAGCCGGGACACACTTATACCGGCTACACGATTTCAAGAACCGTGCCGGATCTCCATAAGCTCATAATGAGTTCCTTCCACAGGCCCGCCCGCAGAATGCCTGAGCTACCGCACAAGACGGGCGGATAAAAAAGACGCGTTATGGAACAAAAAAGCTCCGGGACGCGCTACGAAGACCATATCGTTGAGCAGGTCAGCGCGGCCAACGATATCGTCGAGATCATTTCGCAGTACCTTCCCCTTAAGCGCTCCGGCCGGAATCTCAAGGCCTGTTGTCCGTTCCACGGAGAAAAAACGCCCTCCTTTATGGTCCAGCCCGAGAAGCAAATGTTTCACTGTTTCGGTTGCGGGGCCGGCGGCGATGTTTTTAGTTTTCTTATGCGTCATGAAAACATGTCTTTTCCCGAGGCGCTGAAATCCCTCGCGGAGCGCGCCCACATCACCCTTCCGGAGCGCCATTCGCGTCGGGATGACGGCGGGCAGAAGGAAAAACTCTATGAGGCGTGCCGGGCCGCCGCGGACTTTTATCACGAACTTCTTCTCAAAGAGGCCGGAGCTCCGGCCCGCGAATATCTTGCCCGGCGAAAGATCTCGGAAGAAATCCTCCGGGAATTCAAGCTCGGCTGGGCGCCGATGGAATGGCGCGCACTTTTGGATCATCTGGTTCGGAAAAAATATCCGGAAGCCCTGCTCAAACAGGCCGCTCTGATCCAGCAGTCGCCGAAAGGAAATTATTATGATACCTTTCGCGGTCGTCTCATGTTCCCGATCCTGAACCTTCAGAACAAGGCGATCGCGTTCGGCGGGAGGTTGATCGCCGATCCGGAAGGCCCGCCCGGCGAACAGGACGAGGCTCGCCCGTCTTCGCAGGCCGGGAGCCCATGTTCCCGGCACGCTCGCGGGAACTGGATGTTCCCGTCTTCGCAGGGCGGTCCGAAATATCTTAATTCGCCCGAAACGCCGATCTTTTCCAAACGGCGCGAGCTCTTCGGTCTGAACCTTGCCAAAAAGCATATTGACCGCGAGTGGCCGAG
Organism: Candidatus Omnitrophota bacterium; assembly: GCA_023246985.1. Classification (GTDB taxonomy): domain Bacteria; phylum Omnitrophota; class Omnitrophia; order Omnitrophales; family Aquincolibacteriaceae; genus Aquincolibacterium. Next base: position 3,104 of record JAHFHJ010000078.1, read on the forward strand.
CATGATCCTCGTGGAAGGCTACATGGATTTTCTCGCGCTTTATCAGCATGGTTTTAAACACGCCGTGGCGACGCTCGGGACCGCGCTCAGCGAGGACCATGTGCGTCTTATGAGGCGCTTTGTGGAGGAAGTGGTCGTCGTCTATGACGGCGATAAGGCCGGGGAGGCGGCGGCCTTGCGCGGTCTGGAGATCCTGCTGGAGGGAGGGATGCAGGTGAAGCTCGTGAGCCTGCCGAAAGGAGAGGACCCGGATGATTTTTTGAACAAGCGCGGGAACGATGCTTTTGCGGTATTGCTCAAGAACGCCGATGATTTTTTTGATTATAAATTGAAGGCGCTTCTGGCGCGTTATCCGCGTCCGGACGCGCTCGGACTCTCCAAAATCAGCCGCGAGATGTTCGAAACTTTTTTAAAGGTTAAGAACGCCGTGATGCTTGCGGAGTATTTTAAAAGGCTCTCCCGCGCGCTGCAGGTGGATGAAAATTCCTTGCGCATGGAGTTCTCTCATCTCAACAAGAAAAGCGGGACTTCCAGGGAGCGGCCGAAGGAGTCCGCCGCGTCCGCGCCGGAAACGGCGAAGCCGGCGCCCGAAGAATTGCTTCTGCTGGTGCTGATGGCGGAAGTGCCGCCTTTTTGCGACCGGGCTTGTGAGGAACTCGAAAACGACGATTTTAAAATGCCGATTTCCCGTCAGCTTTTTGAATATCTCCGGCAGATGAGTGATCAGGGGAAGAAATGTTCTCTTTCGGGGCTTCTCGTCCGGATTCCGGATCCGCAATATCGGGAACAGCTTGTCGCGGTCATGGCCACGTTAGATGAAACGGCCGAGCGAGAGACGATCCTTATGGATTGTATCGCGAAGATCAAACAATGCCGCGTGACGGGGCGCCTTGAGGAACTACGACAAAGGATTCTGAAAGCGGAGACCGGGAGGGATGAGGCCATGATCCGAGCCGCGACTCAAGAGTATCAGGAGCTTCTGAAACGGTCCAGGGCGCTCAAGAAAGGCGAATAAATTCGCTTGGTTTCAAGAGACGAGATAACTATAATACGCAACTCTATGAACCCCTACCCCCAACTTTGAATTTTTTTACATCAACGGTAGTTGGGGTTGCCCCAATTTCAACTTCGTTAAAATTGATAGGTATTGGGACTAACCCCTTTGGGTGTAAGAGACTACAAACCAAACGCGCCGAAAAGTTTTTATCCTAAAATCCTAAAACGAATCGGAGATCTAATACCGTTCTTAATTTGATTCTATCCCGACTTTAATTTTCTCTTCACTAACGGTAGTCGGGATTGCCCCATCCCGCCTTTGGCGGGATGATGAGGTATGGGACTACCCCCAACTTTGAATTTTTCTACATCAGTGGTAGTTGGGGTTGCCCCAATTTCAACTTCGTTAAAATTGATAGGTATTGGGACTAAGGGTTAACGGTACATGGGGTACCCATGCCCCATAAATTCGAATGTCATGCGGTACTAACGGGGTGGAAATGCTATCCAGGAAACCCGTCCAGGGGTCATCGAAAAAACCGTTTTCTGTCCCGGCCAAGGGAAGAGTTTTGCCTCCGCATCCTGCCAAGGGAGCGCAGGCCAAAAGGGGGGCTCTTTCCGGAAAACTTCATCGGGAGATTGTTCAGAAACTTCTGGCTCTGGGTAAAAAACAGAGTTTTGTGACTATCGAGCAGATGAAAAAGAATCTCCCCGAGGATATGAACAATCCCGAAAAAGTGGAAGAAATTATCGGCATCCTCAACAAAAAAGGAATCGAAGTATCCAGCGACGGGGCCGGAAATCAAGCCAAGCCTGCTTCGGAGGCGATCCAGGATGTGGAGGCTAAAAAAGGAAAAGATTCCGAACTTGAGGAGGACGCGGCAGTCGAGGAATACGAGCGCGTTCGCATTGATGACCCGGTCCGTACGTATCTCCGCCAGATGGGTCAGATCTCGCTTTTGACGCGCGAGCAGGAGATCGAGATCTCCAAGAAGATCGAGTCCTGCGAAGGAGAGCTGAAGAGAGTCGTTTATCAGACCAAGGCCGCGCGTTATGAGGTGCTCGAACTCGCCAAAAAGATCCTGGATGGACAGGTCCAGCTTGAAGCGATCATTGAGAGCGAAGAGCAAGCCCAGATCCAGACGCTCAAGAAAAAACTCAAGCTTCTGATCCGTAAGTTCCGTGCCTCCCGGAAAAAATCGAATATCGTCGAACTTCTGATGCAGTTCAATCTCAGTATCGCGATCGTAGAACAGATCGTGGCGACGCTTCGGGCCAAGCTCAAAGAGCTGAAACGGAACCGGGAGGAGATCAAGAAGCTGCGACGGAGTTCAGTGCGCGGCAAGATCGGTCAGATCGAAGAGCGGAATCGCCAGATCCTGCGGGAATTCGGGGAACCGGAAGAGAAACTCCACGAGCATTTTAAAGCCATTGTTCGTAAAGAATGGGAACTGACCCGGGCGAAAAAAGCCCTGGTGGCCGCGAACCTTCGCTTGGTGGTAAGTATCGCCAAAAAATACACAAACCGCGGACTTTCGTTCCTGGACCTGATCCAGGAAGGAAATATCGGCTTGATGAAGGCCGTGGATAAATTCGAGTATAAGCGCGGTTATAAATTCTCGACTTACGCGACCTGGTGGATCCGACAGGCGATCACGCGTTCCATCGCGGATCAGGCGCGGACGATCCGTATTCCGGTCCATATGATCGAAACCATCAACAAGTTCTTTCGCGCGTCGCGTCATTTGGTTCAGGAGACCGGACGCGAGCCGACCCCCGAAGAAGTCGCGCAGATCATGAAGATGCCCGTGGAGAAAGTGAAAGGGATTCTCAAGATCGCGCAGGAGCCGATCAGCCTTCAGATGCCGATCGGGGACGAAGGGGATACGAATTTCGGGGATTTTATTGAAGACAAGTCCGCGGTCTCTCCCGCGAACGCAACAGCGTACAGCATGCTCAAAGAACAAATGGACGATGTTCTTCTGACGCTTACGGAACGCGAAGAAAAAGTGCTGCGTCTCCGGTTCGGGATCGGGGACGGTTATCCGAGGACTTTGGAAGAGGTGGGGCATATTTTTAATGTCACCCGCGAACGCGTCCGTCAGATCGAGGCCAAGGCGCTTCGCAAATTGCGTCACCCCACGCGTTCGAGAAAACTCAAGAATTTTCTGGATATTAAGCTAAGCGAGTAATAGAATCTTCCCGGGCTTCTCGAGTGCCGCTGTGAGCCCGGAATTTTCCTTGACGGTCGTCTTGATGTTTTAAACCATGGTGGGGGAAAAATGTCAGAGAAAAAAAAGTGTATCCTCGTTGTGGATGACGAGGATGACGTCTGCCAAATCGTCAAAGAAAAATTCGAGCAGCTGGGCTACAAGGTTCTGACCGCTAACGACGGTGCCGCGGGATATCGAAAGACCGAGGAAGGGAAGCCCGATTGCGTGCTTCTGGACATTCGCATTCCTAAGGGCGAGGACGGTTTGACTTATCTCCGCAAACTCCGTTCCTACCGTCATGACGATCCCGAGGAACAGACCCGCATCCGGAGAACTCCCGTGATCATGCTAACCGGCGCCGGGGCGGCGATGCAGTCACTCTTCGAGTTGGAGGGGATCAGCGGTTTTGTTGAAAAGCCTTTTGACCTTGTGAATCTCCAGAGCAAGGTCGCGCATATTCTCCAGATCCGCTGAGCCGCGTTTTTCTCCTTAGTCCCAATACCTATCAATTTCAACGAAGTTGAAATTGGGGCAACCCCAACTACCATTGATGTAAAAAAATTCAAAGTTGGGGGTAGTCCCAATACCTATCAATTTCAACGAAGTTGAAATTGGGGCAA
>JAHFHJ010000079.1 GCA_023246985.1 Candidatus Omnitrophota bacterium
GAACGCGATCCCAAGACTCAGGAATCCCGCCAAAAGGCAATAATAGCCGAACACGGAGAAGCGTCCCTTCTTGATGATCCCCATAAACCAGCGGATGACCGCATAACCGGTCACGGCTGAGACCAAGAAACCGGCGAGCACCGCATTCTCATGCGAAGCGAAGTACGCGCTTCCATGCTTCAGTTCCAGGAGTGTCGCTCCGGCGATCGCGGGAATGGACATCAGAAAAGAGAATCGGGCGGCATCTTCCCGCTTGATCCCCAGGGCCATGCCCGCCAGGATCGTGCTTCCGGACCGCGAGATCGCCGGAACCAGCGCGATCCCCTGCGCCAGCCCGATCAAGAGAGAACGCCACCAGCCGACGGCCTCCAACCCGCGGCGGCCTTCCGGGATCTTCGCGCTCGGGATCAAAAGCGCTCCCATGAGGATCCACTGCCAGCCGACCGCGCCGAGGTCCGAAAAAGCGCTTTCAAAATAATCTTTGAAAAGCACCGCGATCACGCCGGTCGGGATCAGGGTCAGGAGAATCATGAACCAAAGCCCGCCGGATCCGACCTTGGATCCTGCCGGACACGCCCAGGGGCAGAAACATCGGATCATGGAGTTCCAAAAATCCGCCAGGATCGCGACAACCTCTTTGCGGAAATAGAGGCAGAGAGCCAGAAGGGTCCCGGCGTGAAGGGCCACGTCAAACGCCAGCATCGGTTCCTTCATCCCGAAGAGATGCTGGAAAAGGACCAGATGCCCGGAACTCGAGACCGGGAGAAATTCCGTCAGGCCCTGCACCGCGCCGAGAACGATCGATTGAAAGAGAGTCATTTGTTTCCCGTCCCCCCGGGCATTTATTTAATGTATTGCTTCGCTTTCGCGGGAACCTCCTCCGCGACGGGCTGTGCGACCGGCGCGGCTGCCGGCTGAGCCGCTAGGGCCGCACCGCTTGCCGCGGGAGAATATGCGTTCGCGTTACGGGTCTCACTGCACTCTTTACAGGTGCTCGCGCAGCCGGAAAGCGCCAGCGTTAAAAGAAGCAGAACTGAGCACTGGATCGATGTTGGCATGGGATATCTCCTCGGGTTAAAGAAAGCGGCGCATGTTCCTTTTCTGAAGTTCGATAACGATCTTACGGACGGATTCGGCCTCGCTCACCGGGCAGACCAGCACCGCGTCGCCGGTATCCACCACCACGTGATCCTTGAGCCCGACGGCCGCGATCAAGCGGCCCCGGCCTTTCACGATATTCCCGGAACTTTCCACCAGGATATTGGCGCCCACGGAAAAATTTCCGCGCCGGTCCGCCGGCAGAAGATTTCTGAGGGCCGCCCAGCTTCCGACGTCGTTCCATCCCATCGCCGCCGGAATCGTCAGGATCCCGCCGGGAAGCTTTTCCATAAGACCGCGGTCGATGGAAACGCTCGGAACTTTGGAGAAAATCTTTTGGACCGCCCGCGCGGAAATCCCTCCGGCCGCGATCTTCACGACGGCTTGAAAAACGGCCGGCAGTTTTCGCCGGACGGCTTCGAGCAGACAATCCGCGCGCCAGACGAAGATCCCGGCATTCCAAAGGAATTTTCCGGAACGGAAATACTTCCCGGCCAGGACCCGTCCCGGTTTTTCGTGAAAACGTTTGAGGAAAAAAACGGGCGTCCCCCGAACCGCGGTCTTTTTTTCAGCCATCTCGAGATAGCCGTAGCCCGTGTGAGGTTGATCCGGCCGTATCCCGAGCGTGACCGGCATTCCCTCCCGTTCCGCCTGCCCGTAGGCCACCCGCAGAAGTTTCGCGAAAGCGGCTTCGTCCTTGATGAAATGGTCCGCCGGAAAGACGCCGAGCACCGCCGAGGGATCTTTTCCGAGGATCAGGGACGCGGCCCACGCGGCGCACGGCGCGGTGTTACGCCTGAGCGGCTCGCCGATCACTCGGGAACGCGGCACGCGGAGGAGTTTCGCGGTGGAAGCGGCTTGATCCTGAGCGGTAAAAACAAGAATGCGGGACGCGGGAATTACTTTTTTGACGCGGGCCAAGGTCCGTTCAAGAAGCGTCGCGCGCCCGAAGAGGCTGAGAAATTGTTTGGCGCGGCGTTGACGGCTTTCCGGCCAGAAGCGCGTACCGCTCCCGCCGGCCATAATGACCGCCCAATTCACAGGCCCATCCCGCGCATCACGCTTTGGATCTCGTTCTCAATGATCGCCCGGATCTCCCCGAGTCTTTGGGGGGTTTGGGCTTCAAAACGCATTACGAGCGCGGGCTGGGTGTTTGAGGCGCGCACAAGCCCCCAGCCGTCCGGGAACTCCACGCGGGCGCCGTCGATGTCCGCCACGCGATACTTTTTCTTGAGATCCGCCACGGCTTGCGCGACGACCTTGAACTTGATCTCTTCGGGAAGTTCAAGACGGATCTCCGGAGTATTCACGAGCTGCGGCACGTCCGCGAGGAGCGATGAGAACGGCGCGTTCGCCTTATCCGCGATCTCAAGAATACGGCATGCCGCGTAAACGGCGTCGTCAAAACCGAGCCAGCGGTCCTTGAAAAACATGTGTCCGCTCATTTCTCCCGCCAGTTCGGCGCCGGTCTCTTTCATCTTGGCCTTGATCAGCGAGTGCCCGGTCTTCCACATGATCGGTTTTCCGCCCCGCTGGGCGATATCCTCATAGACCTGCTTGGAACTTTTCACGTCCCCGATGATCACGGCGCCGGGCTTCCGCGACAGGATCTCCCGCGCGTAAAGAAGAAGGAGTTTGTCCCCGTAAAGGATGCGCCCTTTTTCATCGACCACCCCGAGCCGGTCCGCGTCTCCGTCAAAAGCGATCCCGATATCGGCTTGGATTTCCGCCACTTTCTTCTGAAGATCTTTGAGATTGGCCGGGATGGAAGGATCGGCCTGATGATCCGGCATTTGGGGATCCAGGTTTTCATAGAGCACGGTCACGTCATGTCCGAAACGGCGGATGAGCCCGGGCGCGGTCAGCCCCCCCATGCCGTGCCCGGTGTCCAGGACGACTTTGAGCTTCTTCGCGAATCTGAAATCTTTTGCGATGAAATCTTCGTAAGATTGGAGGACTTCGTCGGGGTCCGGCCGTTCGACCGTGCCCGGGCCGGTCACAAAATCATTTTTTTCGATCAGGTCGCGAAGCCCCTGAATATCCTTTCCGTAAAAGGACCGGGAGGCGTGCTGGAATTTGAAACCGTTCTCATCCGGAGGATTATGGGAACCCGTGACCGAGATCCCCGCGTCGAGTCGATGGTGCGCGACGTAAAAATAGAGAAGCGGCGTCGGAACCAAGCCGATATCGATCACGGCGAGCCCGCAGCTCTCGAGCCCGTTCGAAAGCCCGCGGAAAAGGAATTTCCCGCTCCATCGGTGATCATGAGCGATCGCGAGGGTCTTTTGGCCCTCGCGGATCAGCAGCGTCCCGAAAGCCTTCCCGATGGCCCGCGCGGCTTCTTCGGTAAGCTCTTTATCCGCAATGCCGCGGATGTCATATTCTCTGAAAATATGAGAAGGGATCATGCAATGCGGTCCTTAAGTATGTCGTACTTGTTCGACAAAAAGCAAGCGCGGGCGAGAGGACTTGGCGCCTTCACTGCGCTTCGGCCGGCCGCCCGTCCCGCCATGAATGCTCCGAAGGCCGCATGGGCGGGACTCCCTTCAAGTCCTCTTTTTTAAATGCGTTCATCGTCGCTGGCTTTCCTTGAGCCATCACGACGACGCCATTGTTCACAAAGAACACTGCGAGCGAGAGGACTTGAACCTCCATGCCTTGCGGCGTCAGCCCCTCAAGCTGATGTGTCTGCCAATTTCACCACGCTCGCGCGAATTTCTTTATAGGCCTATGTCCTTGACTCAACCTTGTTCCTACGAATCATATCATCTTGTGGTTGGAGCGATAACAGATGCACCAGTTAGGGTGCTTGGTTGAGTCAAGCGCATAGACCTATTTCTTTAATCACGATTCTAGGAGGACTTGCCCGCGCGCTTCCGGACGGCTTTCAGCTTGGCCTCTTTGCCGGCGTCGACCTTGCGTTCCTTTTCAAGGACGGCCTCGACCTGCCCATGCTCGGTATCGAGTTTTCGGATCTCCCCAAGCACCTTCTGGATCTCCGAAGCCTCAAGATCGATCGTTTCGCCCTGGCGCACCGCCGTTTGGTAGACCTGACTGCCCAACTGCGAAAACGCCTTGGCCAGCTGATGCTCAAGCGTCGCCTTCTGGATCAGGAGTTTCGTGATATGCGCCGCTTCTCCCGTTTTTTCGGCGACCACCTTGGCGTATTTTTTGACCGTCTCAAAAGTCTCGTTGATGATCTTCTCCGACTTTTCGTAAAACTCTTTCTTATCCATCATCCACCCCGTGATCTCTGTTTTAAAAACCGCTTCCGGAACGATCCGTCCGCGATGTTTGAGGCGTATGTTTTATCACATTTTTCGAAGATATCAAGCGCGGAATACGGAGCGGAACCGGGAACGCCGCCGGCCTCACAAAAAAAGATCCCGCTCCCCTTTGCGAACGCGTTCAAGCCCTTGAAAGAAAACCGGGAATCCTCGGGGATTCCTTTCCCGGATCTCCCGGAGTTCTTTTTCGAGGACCCGGAGTCCGGCTTCGCGCGTCGCGGGCGTCGCGAAATCGTCGAGCCATTCCTGAAACGTCAGCACCGCGTTCAGCTTGCAGAATTTCCCTTCCTGACCGCTGCGCAGAAGATCCATGATGCATTTTCCGGTCCGGCCGCAGCGATACCCTGCCGTGCAAAAGGAGACGATGTGGCCCCTCTCGGCGAAATCCCTGACGAGCTCATCGAGACTTCGCGTATCCCCCAGCATAAATTGCTGGCGCTCGGACTCCTGCCCGTTCCCCTCTTCGCCGTAACCGCCGATCCCGATCCTGGAGGAAGCATCCGTCTGCGTGATCCCAAGACCGATCGCGTCGCGCCGCAGGGGGGCCGTCTCGCGCGCGGTGAGGATCATGCCCGTGTAGGGGATGGCCAGACGAATCAGGAGGATGATCCTCTTAAAATCTTCGTCTGAAACCTTGTAAGGCGAATGGACGACATCCTCGGAGTTGAGCGCGGGTTCCACGCGCGGGAACGACACCGTGTGGGGACCGATCCCCATCGCGGCCTCGAGGTGAACGGCGTGATCCAGAAGCGCCATCACCTCAAACCGCCAGTCATAAAGTCCGAACAACGCGCCGATCCCGACATCCTCGATCCCGGCCTCCATCGCGCGGTGCATGGCGTAGAGCCGCCATCGATAATCCGATTTCGGGGTCCCTTTCGGATGAAGTTTCGCGTAGGTTTCGTGATGATACGTTTCCTGGAACACTTGATAAGTTCCGAGCCCGCCGTCCCGGAGACGGACAAATTCCTCGATCGGCATCGGCGCGGCATTCACGTTGACGCGGCGGATATTGCCGTAACCGCGCCGGGTCGGCGTCTTCACGCCGTAGATCGTCTTCATGCTTTCGAGGATATAGTCGATCCCGGTCAGCGGATGCTCGCCATAAACCGCGATGACGCGCTTGTGGCCGATCTTTCCGGCCAGAATCTCGGTCTCGCCGCGAATCTCCTCCTGGGAAAGCACGCGGCGCTTGGCCTCGATATTTTCGCGTTTGAAACCGCAGTACGCGCAATGATTGACGCAGTAATTTCCCATGTAAAGCGGCGCGAAAGTGACGATGCGATTGTCATAGACCTTCTTCTTGATTCGAAGCGCCGTTTCCCGCATTTCACGAAGCATTTCCGGGTCTTGAACCTTGATGAGCGCGGCGAGATCGTCGGAGGAAAGCGTTTGGATCTCCGACGACTTCCTAAGGATCTCGCGGACCCGGGCGGCGGACGGCTCCGCGGCTTCATGGATCTTTTTCCAAATCGCGCCGTCATCAATAAAGTCCCGGCCATTCATCAGATACCGGTCCATCTGATCTTTCTTGATACGCTGTTGAAGCTGATTGGATAATATCGCAGACGGCATCATTGAAACCTCATCATCCGAAAAAACGGATGGCCAGGCCGCAGGAGAGAATCGTGCCGCCGGCCAAGGCGTGCATAAAGCGCTCAAAAAGCTTGAGGGGAAAAAGCTGAATTCCCCATCGCGTAAGCGCCACAAGAACCATCATGGTCATAATCGTGGTCATGCCGAAAGCGGCCGTGACCCGGCAAACGCCGGCCAGACTTCCCTGGGCCGCCGGGTACATCATGAGCGGGATAAGCGGCTCGCAGGGACCCAACACAAAGATCGCAAAGAGGATCCAGGGCGTCAGGTTCGGTTCTTCTTTGCGGGCGTGAAAATGCGCGTGCTGTTCCTGGTGCGCGTGGATGTGTCCGTGAACCTCCCCATCCTCATGAACATGTAAATGGGCGTGAGGTTTGTTTTTGACGGCTTGCCGGAGACCCCAAACCATATACAGGAAACCGAAAGCGATGAGCAGCCAAGCCGCGATCTCGCCGCGCCAAAACTCGGTGAACTCCAGCTTCGCAACCGCGATCCCGAACGCGATCCCGATGAAACCCAGAACAACCGAACTCAGGATATGCCCCACCCCGCACAGGAGCGTCATCCCCATGGTTTTTCCAAACGACCAGTTTCGGGCCCTTGAAATGACCGTGAAGGGAACATAATGGTCGGGACCGACAAGGGTATGGATCAAACCCAGGGATGCCGCCGTCATCGTAAGAAGCCCCAAACCGTGTCGCATGCTAAAATTTCCTCTGCGTGAATTTATTTTGCCCCGAGGTCCGTGGGCGCGCGTCCCAGGGAACCGAGGAGCGCTATTGTCTCATGGATCTGCGTTTGGATTCCTTCGCTCTTATGAGCCCGATCGGGATAGATCGCGTATTTTTCGCGGTAGGGGAGCGGCGTCACATTGAGCATCACGGAATTCCCGCCGGCCAGGAGCCCTTTGCGCCGGGCTTCTTGACT
>JAHFHJ010000012.1:0-6224 GCA_023246985.1 Candidatus Omnitrophota bacterium
TTCCAAAGACGGCCTTGATCTCTTGAATGAGGTCCTGACCGGCTATTTCGGTCCTCCGCTTAAATCCAAAGGGCACGCACCTTCCCGGGACGCGAACCGGCGGGCCAAGCCGTACGGCGGCATCCGCAGAGATCAGACAATGTATTCCCGTTCGGACACGGTCCATTCCGAATACGCCTTTCTTTGGCCTTGGGGGAATGGGACCCGTATTACGGTCAAGATCCTCCAGGTCCAAAGCATCGCTTCGACGGGAAAATTGAAAGATTTCTTTCGTAAGATTTTTGACCGTAAGTAAAAAAAGGGGACAAGTTTAATTCCATGGGAAGTAGACTTGTCCCCTTTAAGCGATATCCGAACTGGACAAAAACAGTCTGGTTTGATAGTATTCTCCAGGATCATTGAAAGGATTCAAGCGATGAGATTTACGACAAAAACGGAATATGGGGTCATTTGTCTGGCGCATATGGCGGCGAAAGCGCGGCCGGAATCGGTCACCGTAAAGGAAATTGCCGAGCATGAGGGCTTCTCGACGACTTTTACCGAGAAGATCCTGCAGGGGCTTCGTCGCGCCGGTATTGTGACATCCCAGCAGGGGAACCGGGGCGGCTGGATGCTTACGAGGCCCCCCGCAGAGATCAATTTAAGAGAGATCGTCGAGGCGCTTGAAGGCAGCACCTTTGAAGTTTTCTGCGCGCCCAAACGCCGCAAATATATCGTATGCACCCATTTTTCTTTATGCAAACTGAAACCCATCTGGTACAAAACCCGGAAAACACTCGATGAACTTTATCAAACCATTACGCTTGAAACGATCGCCGAAAATGTGATGAGTGCTTCGGCCAAGTCTGACTTTGCCGTGAGTACGCGGGGAAGATCATGACGGATTCCGCGGAATCTTTTCTCAAAAAGGAGTATGCCTACGGATTCGTGACGCCGGTGGAGTCGGACGCAGCTCCGCGGGGCCTCTGTGAGAATACAATCCGTTTTATTTCCAAAAAGAAAAGAGAACCCGCGTTCATGCTTGAGTGGCGCCTCAGCGCCTATCGCGAGTGGCTCAAAATGAAAGAACCCGATTGGTCGAGCGTTCGCTACCCGAAGATCGACTACCAGGACATTATTTATTATTCCGCGCCCAAGCAGAAAAAGGACGGCCCCCAAAGTCTCGCGGATGTGGATCAGGAGATCCTCAAAACCTACGAGAAGCTCGGAATCCCGCTTGAGGAACAAAAGCGGCTTGCCGGCGTCGCGGTGGACGCAGTTTTCGATAGCGTCTCCGTGGCGACCACTTACAAGGAAAAGCTCAAGGAATACGGGATCATTTTCTGCCCTTTCTCCGAAGCCGTCAGGGAGCATCCGGATCTGGTGAAAAAGTACCTGGGGTCGGTGGTGCCGGTGAAGGATAACTTTTTCGCGGCGCTTAATTCCGCGGTCTTCAGCGACGGTTCTTTTTGTTATATCCCCAAAGGCGTGCGCTGTCCGATGGAGCTTTCTACTTATTTCCGGATCAACGCGATGGATACGGGACAGTTCGAACGCACTCTGATCGTGGCGGAGGAAGGTAGTTTTGTGAGCTATCTGGAGGGTTGCACGGCGCCGATCCGCGATAAAAACCAGCTTCACGCCGCGGTGGTCGAATTGGTGGCTCATGAAAAGGCCTCGATCAAATATTCCACGGTGCAGAATTGGTATGCCGGGGATAAAAACGGCAAGGGCGGCATTTATAATTTTGTCACGAAGCGCGGCCTTTGCCAGGGGGCGCATTCCAAGATCTCGTGGACGCAGGTGGAGACGGGTTCGGCGATCACCTGGAAATATCCCAGCTGCATTCTGCGGGGCGATCACTCAATCGGAGAATTTTATTCCGTGGCGGTGGCGAATCATCATCAGCAGGCCGATACCGGGACCAAGATGATCCATCTCGGAAAGAAAACGAAAAGCACGATCCTCTCGAAAGGCATCTCCGCGCGCTTCGGGAAAAATACCTATCGCGGTCTTGTGAAAATGGCGCCGGGCGCCGAAGGCTCGCGCAACTACACTCAGTGCGACTCGCTTCTCATGGGCAATCGGTCGAGCGCGAACACTTTTCCGACGATAGAAGTCAATAACCGGACTTCCCGGGCGGAGCATGAAGCCACCACTTCCCGGATCAACGAGGACCAGCTTTTTTACTGCAAGCAGAGAGGCATGTCCGCGGACAACGCTATCTCCATGATCGTTCACGGCTTTTGCAAGGAAGTGTTCAAAAATCTGCCGATGGAATTTGCCGTCGAGGCCCAGCGGCTTCTCGGCATGAGCTTGGAAGGAAGCGTAGGCTAAAAATAGCCCTGAGCCATGAGGGCTGAGCCTTGAGTATCGGCTCAGGCCTCATGGCTTTGAGTTCAAAGGAGAAGTTATGCTAGAAATAAAAAACTTACATGTCAGCATCGAGGACGTTGAGATCCTGAAAGGTATTAATTTGACGGTCAAGGCCGGGGAAGTGCACGCCATCATGGGGCCGAACGGTTCCGGGAAGAGCACGCTCGCGCGCGTGCTGGCGGGTCATCCGGCGTATATCGTGACGCAAGGAGGCGTGACTTATGAGGGCCGGGATCTTTTGCAAATGGCCGTTGAGGATCGCGCGCGGCAGGGGGTTTTTCTCGCGTTCCAGTATCCGGTCGACATTCCGGGCGTCAATAACGCGTACTTTCTGAAAGCGGCGGTCAATGAAATCCGGAAAGCCGGGGGGCTGGAAGAACTCGATGCGATGGAATTTCTCGAATTCCTCAGGGAAAAAATGAAGCTCGTGGAAATGGACGAAAGTTTTCTCGCCCGCCCCGTGAATGAGGGATTTTCCGGCGGCGAGAAAAAACGCAATGAGATCCTTCAGCTAGCCGTGCTCAATCCGAAACTTGCGATCCTGGATGAGACGGATTCCGGGCTGGATATCGACGCTTTGAAGATCGTCTCCGGGGGCGTGAACCGGCTGCACAATCCCAGCCGCTCGTTTGTCCTGGTGACGCATTATCAGCGAATGCTCAATTACATTACGCCGGATCACGTGCATGTGCTCATCGGCGGCAAGATAGTTCTTTCCGGAGGCAAGGATCTCGCGCTCAAGCTCGAAGAAAAAGGATATGAGTGGGTGCGGGCGTAAAGACAGAATATCGTATGTCGCATGTCGTACTGCGTAGCGGCTTTTCGACATTACAATACACGGATCAAGACATGAAAACGCATCAATATTTAGAAGCGTTCGAAAAATTAAAAAGCGGCCGGCAAAGCGAACCTGCCTGGCTCCGGGGTCTGCGCGAAGAGGCCATGGTCTCGTTCGTTCGAAAGGGTTTTCCAACGATGAAAGACGAGGCGTGGCGGTACACGGATCTGACGCCGTTGGTCGAGACGCCGCTCGCGCTTGCGGAGGAGAAGCCGGAGCTTTCTTCAGATACCGCCGAAGCGTTGAAAGAAAAGCACGGGCGGAATCTTTTGTTTGTGGTGAACGGAAAATTTCTGCGGGAGCATTCTTCGATTCCGGAGGGGATCGAGGTTGTGGATCTTGCGGAGGCGATCGCTTCAGCGCCGGATCTTGTGGAGCCTCATCTGGGCCGGTATGCCGTTTCCGGGCATGATGCTTTCTCGGCCATGAACGCGGGTCTTTTCAGACACGGACTTTTAATCCGCGTTGCTGAAAACGCGATCCTGAAAGAGCCGCTTCACATCATGAACCTTGCCCAGGCTGCGCGGAAGGGGAGCGTGTTCCAAGTGCGGAATCTTATCGAGTTGGGAAAAAAGAGCAAAGCTTCGATCATGGAGACCTATCTGTCGGGGAGCGGGAATCGCTATTTCACGAATGTCGTGACCGAGATCGTGCTTGAAGAGGGCGCGACGCTTGAACATTGCAAAGTCCAGCGGGAGCATTCGGAGGCGTTTCATATCGCGGCTACGCAGGTGATCCAGCGCCGCGCGAGTTCTTTTGTCTCATTCGCGCTTTCGACCGGAGCCCGGTTAATGCGCCATGATTGCCGTGTCGCGCTGGCCGAAGAAGGCGCGTCCTGTGTGATGAACGGACTTTATTTGGGAGATAAGGATCAGTTGTTGGATCATCAGACTTTTGTGGACCATCAAAAACCGGACGGGAAGAGCGACCAATTTTTTAAAGGGCTTCTGTCCGGAAATTCCCGGGGTGTTTTCAGAGGCCATATTAGAGTGTGCCGGGATGCCCAGCGAACAGACGCGCATCAAACCAACAAAAATCTGCTTCTTTCGGAGAAGGCCAAGGTCGATACTCAGCCGCAGTTGGAGATCCTTGCCGATGACGTCCAATGCAGTCACGGCGCCGCGGTCGGCCAGCTTCAAGAGGACGCTTTTTTTTATCTTCGTTCGCGCGGTATCGGAGAAAAAGAAGCGGCCCGTCTTTTGGCTCAGGGATTTGCGCGGGAAGTGATCGATCGTTCGGGATTGGAATATTTGAAAGAGACTTTGTTGGAACGGATGAACGAGAAATTGGCCGCGCAGCTGCGGGGTCGTTCATAAAAAAGTTCTTCGTCATTGCGAATCCCGCCAACGGCGGGGCTCGCAATGACCGAGGGGAAGGCGAATGAATGATGAGTATTAAAAAGTTCAATGTAGAAGATATCCGGAAAGATTTTCCGATTTTGAAAGAGCAGGTTTACGGAAAACCGCTCACCTATCTTGATAACGCCGCGACGACTCAAAAGCCGCAAGCCGTGATCGATACTTTGACGCGCTATTACTCCAAAGAGAACGCGAATATCCATCGCGGCATTTTTTGTCTGAGCGAACAGGCGACAAAACGGTACAAGAGCGCGCGGCATAAAGTGCAGGAATTCCTTCATGCGGCTTCGGACAAAGAAATTGTTTTTGTCCGCGGGACCACGGAAGCGATCAATCTTGTGGTTCAGTCCTACGGGCGTACTTTTTTAAAACCGGGTGATGAAGTCCTCATAACTCACATGGAACATCATTCCAATATCGTCCCGTGGCAGATGCTTGCCGAAGCAATCGGCATCCGGCTCAAGGTCGCTCCTATCAACGATCAAGGCGAACTCATTTTGGAAGAATTTAAAAAACTTCTCACGGAGAAAGTGAAATTCGTTTCGGTCGTTCATGTTTCAAACGCGCTCGGGACCCTCAATCCCGTGAAGAATATCATCCGGTGGGCGCATGAAAAGAATATTCCCGTGTTGGTGGACGGCGCGCAGGCCGTGGCCCATACGCCCGTGGACGTGCAAGACCTCGGCTGTGATTTTTACGCGTTCTCGGGGCACAAACTTCTGGGACCGACGGGGATTGGCGTTCTTTACGGCAAAAAAGAATTTCTCGATAAAATGCCGCCCTATCAGGGGGGCGGCGATATGATCCGCGCGGTGACTTTTGAAAAGACGACCTACAACGATCTGCCTTATAAATTCGAGGCCGGGACGCCGCATATCGCGGGCGTGATCGGTCTGGGCGCGGCGATCGATTATATCCGTTCGGTCGGGCTCGATCGGATCGAGGCGTATGAACAGGAGCTTTTAAAGTACGGTACCGAGAAGCTTCTTGAAGTGCAGGGGCTCAGACTCATCGGGACCGCGAAACAAAAATCCGCCATTCTTTCGTTTGTGCTCGGAGAAGCGCACGCGCATGACGTCGGGACCATTCTGGACCGGCAGGGAATCGCCATCCGTGCGGGCCACCATTGCGCCATGCCCGTGATGCAGCGGTTCAAGGTGCCTGCCACGACGCGGGCCTCACTCGCTTTTTATAACACCCGGGAAGAGATCGACCGGTTTGCGGACGCGCTCCGGGAAGTGACGGAGGTATTCCGGTGAACGGAGATATTCGCGAGCTTTATCAACAAATGATCATGGATCATAACAGGAACCCGAGAAATTTTCGCGCTATGATGGATGCCGACCGGACGGTGGAAGGTTACAATCCGCTTTGCGGCGACCATTTCAAGGTCTATGTAAAACTGGAAGGAGATGTGATTCAAGACATCAGCTTTGACGGTTCGGGATGCGCCATCTCCAAGGCTTCGGCCTCCATGATGACCGCCGCGCTTAAAGGAAAAACCCGTGAAGAAGCCCGAGCGCTTTTTGAAGAAGTCCGCAAGATGCTCTCGCGGCAGATCGGCGAACCGTTCGACGCATCCAAAATGGGGAAACTTGCGACGCTTGGAGGGGTTTGTGAATTTCCATCCCGTGTGAAATGCGCCTCGCTCGCGTGGCATACCCTGCTTGAAG
>JAHFHJ010000012.1:6303-6744 GCA_023246985.1 Candidatus Omnitrophota bacterium
GGAAGAATAGCATCGGCGGGAAAATATGAATGATGAGGGACTGGAAAAACAAATTTGGGATCAGCTTCGCCTTTGCTATGACTACGAGATTCCCGTCAATATCGTGGAGCTAGGCCTCATTTATGGTTTTAAGATCGAGGATCTCCCGGAAGGGGGTAAGTCGGTCGAGGTGCGCTTGACATTCACAAGCCCGATGTGTCCGATGGGGGATTTGATCAAGAAGGATGTGGAGCGCCGCGTTGAAACTGTTCCCGGCGTCAAGAAAGTTTTCGTCGAGATCGTCTGGGACCCGCCTTGGGACCCGACCCGCATGAGTGAAGCGGCGAAGCTCCAACTGGGAATGCTTTAAAGAGATCCCCTCGCATGGAGTATACCGTACTTGCGTACGGCGTTTGCTGTTCGTCATGCGCCTTACGCCGTACACGCAGTTTTACATGGTGC
>JAHFHJ010000012.1:6754-15511 GCA_023246985.1 Candidatus Omnitrophota bacterium
CTAGGGACCCTGTACTGATTTTTGG
The DNA here is from genome assembly GCA_023246985.1 of Candidatus Omnitrophota bacterium. Classification (GTDB taxonomy): domain Bacteria; phylum Omnitrophota; class Omnitrophia; order Omnitrophales; family Aquincolibacteriaceae; genus Aquincolibacterium. Next base: position 6,780 of record JAHFHJ010000012.1, read on the forward strand.
TTGAGGCAGAAAAGGACCGCGCACCACAAGAGTATCGATCCCCAGAGGGGAATGCCCCAGTCGCCCGCCTCGGAAAAGATCATTCCAAGCGTCAAGGAGAGCGCGCAGGTCCAAACGCTAAAGAGAAGGAATCTTTGGCTCCGGGATTCGCGTTCGAAACGTCCCACCAGCATCAGCGCGGCCAGGAACAGAAAATAAACGACCGTGTAATGGTGGATTTGCGTCACGGGTGAGGTAAAAAGCATCAGCATGGGGAAAAGCGAAAACTCTGCGAGTAAGGGCAGCGAATCCTGGCTCGGAGACGAGGCGCCAGAGCGCGTTTTGATAAAAGGCAACGCAAGAAGTCCGATCCCGACTCCTGAAGTGATGATTCGGGTCATGGCGTGGGAGTGACGGATGAATTCTTCCTGGGATCCCCAGGCAAGGCGCGTGACGACCGCGTAGATCGATTGATTATCTTCCGTAAAAGGCGTGAAAAGCTCGCTCCACAGGTAATGCCGGTGGGCGGTATCCGATTGCGATAGCGACATGAGCTCCCGCCAGTTTTCGAGAAGCGTCCAGTTTGTATGAAATCCAATCGCAAGGGAGGGGAGCAGAAAAAAGAAAAGAAAAAATCCCAGGGCCGCGTAGGCCAGAATTTTCCACTCCCGCTTCATCAGGAAAAAAAAGACGAGAAAAGCGAGCGGGCTGATCTTGAGCGTTATCGCCAAAGCCAGGAGAAGGCCGGTCAGGATTTTGCGTTGCACAAGATAGTTATAAAAAACGGCGGTTCCCCAAAAAAGCGTGATAATCCCAAACTGTCCCCGCGTGAGCGTGTTCAGAAGCATCGGAAGGCAGAAGATCAAGGCCAGGGCGATTTGCCAAGGGGCGGGACGAGCTTCGCTCGAAAAACGCCGGGAGAGCGCGATGGTTCCGAGCAGGCATGCGATTGATAACCCATAAGCCGTGGCTACCGCGACGCCCAACGGCCACTTCGAGAAAGGCGCCAAAAGGATCGCCAGGAGGGGGGGGTAAACATAGTGCCAATGGCGCGCGTTCTCAATCCCATAAATATGATTCGCCCGGCCCTCCCGGACCATTTCCCCCGCTTTAAGAAAAACGGTCAGGTCCGTCCGTTGCTTGGGGCTCACGGCGCCGCGATAGAATGTGGAAATACCGACGCCCCCGACCAGTCCCAGGACTAGCAGGATGCCGAGCCATTTTTTTTTCAAAAAAAATTCTATGAATTTCTGAATGGGTTCCATGTTTTTGTTTGAATCTCATACACCAAACACGCTATAATTACCACTCATTTTTGAGGTTTCTCGGATGGCCTCTTGGTACCGCATGACATTCGAATTTAGGGGTAGGCGATACAACGCCGTATTGGAGAAGGAAAACATCCATGTCCAAAGCGCGATCGCATCACAAGCGGCTTTACGAATCCAAGATCATTCAGGAAGACATCGTCAAGCTTTCGAAGCATCTCAAGGACCAGATCAGGCATTTCGAAGGAAAGACCTTCCTTGTTACGGGGGCGGGCGGCTTCCTCGGCAATTACATCGTTTTGCTTCTCCGTTACCTTAATAAAGAAGTTCTGAAAAAGAAGCTTTCGGCGATCCTGCTCGACAATTTTATTACCGGTTACGAGCAACAGATCTTCTCCGACGACCATCTGACCTTCCAAAAGCATAATGTGATTGAGCCGTTTAAGACGCACAAGAAGATCGATTATTTGATCCATGCCGCAGGGATCGCCTCACCGGTCTACTACACAAAATTCCCGGTCGAGACCATGGACGTCGGAACGATCGGGACGCGGAATATGCTCGAACTTGCGCGCGAAAAAAAGGTCAAAAGTTTCCTTTTCACAAGTTCCAGTGAAGTGTACGGAGATCCGGATAACAAGCATGTGCCTACGACCGAAGAATACCGCGGGAATGTTTCCGTGACGGGTCCGCGCGCCTGCTATGACGAATCCAAGCGCTTCGGCGAAACGATGTGCGAGACTTTCTGGAATGTCTACGGCGTGCCGGTCAAGATGGTGCGGCCTTTTAATGTTTACGGCCCAGGCATTCGGCCGGATGATTACCGGGTGTTGCCGAATTTCATCGAGCACGCGCTCCGGAAAGAACCGCTCCCGATTCACGGCGACGGGCGCAACACGCGCGCTTTTTGCTACATCAATGACGCGATCGAGATGCTTTTCCGGGTCCTTTTCTCAAAGGCCGACGGAGAATCTTTCAATATCGGAAATCCCGAAATAGAGCTTTCAATCACCGAACTCGCGAAATGCGTCGTGGAAGCGACGTCGTATCCCGTGAAGATCGTGCATATCGATCCGCCGCACGCGGTCTATTCCAAAAGCGATCCGAAACGCCGCTGTCCGGATATTTCCAAAATCCAAAAAGTGACGGGATTCAAGCCCAAATACCCGCTCAAAGAAGGACTTCGAAGGACCATAGCCTGGTTCAGCGAATTTTAAATCGATCAACGAAGGAGAATGTCATCATGGAATTAGAGACGATCAAGCATATTCAACCGGCATTTGTGGACGCTCGCGGAGAGATCATTAATGTGTTCGAAGGAACCACCGGACATGTGGCCTATATCACCTCGAGAAAGGGGTCGGTTCGCGCAAACCATTACCACAAAAAAGATATCCAGCATATGTATCTTATCCGCGGCGCTTATGAAAGTCATTCGTGTGAAGTGAAAAATCCTTCGAACAAGCAGGTCCTTTTCGCGAAGGCCGGCGATCTTGTGAGCACGCCGCCGCTTGTCGCTCATGCCCAGAAATTCACGGAGGATTCCGCGTTCCTGTCGCTTACGACCCGCGAGCGGGAAGAGGGAAAATACGAAGAAGACACGATCGCCTATCCCGTGATCGAGGGATACCTCAATAAAGAATTGAAAACCAGGTAGATCCCCCCGGACGATGCGTAAAATAATCGTCATCACAGGAGCCAGTCGCGGGTTGGGGCTTGCCCTGACGAAACGGTTCCTGGATGCCGGTGATACTGTTTTTGGCATTAGCCGAACGCGCAAATATTGGCCTGCCGCCAGGCAAGCCGTTTCTTCCGATCGTTTCAAACTTCTCGCCGGGGACATAACCTCTGAAAAGACGGTCAAGACCTTACTCGCCGGGATCAAGCGCCGGGCTGGACGAATCGATATCCTGATCAATAACGCCGGCTATTGCGCGCCTCCCGCAAATGTCGAAACGATCTCCCTTCAAGAATTCCGGAAACATTTTGTTCAGAATCTCGAAACCATGTTTCTGATGTGTAAACACGCAATCCCGGCGATGAAGAAGCAGCCGCACGCGCTCATCATGAATATTTCGTCCATGGCCGGAACGCGCGCCGTGCCGCGTCTCGCACCGTACTCCGCGGCGAAATTCGGCGTGCTCGCATTATCGCAAGCCATCGCCCAAGAGAATGTCCAAACGGGTCTCCAATGCATTACGGTCTGTCCGGGCGGGATGAACACGGAGATGCGGCGGAAACTTTTCGGCGTCGAAGACGCCGCGCGTCAGCAAACCCCCGAATTCGTGTCCGATATCATTCTTCAGATCGCGGAAGGGAAGATCGCCGTCCTTTCCGGAGGTCATATCATCATCCGTCACAGCAAAATCACCGGGATCTTTCCGCCGCCCGCGGCTTTATAAAGTCAAATTTCCAATAACCAAGATCCAAAAACTAAACAAAAACCCAATCAAAAGACAAACAACAAGAGCCAAAGTCCAGAAACCAACCCCATCGGGTATGCTTGGGGTTTGAATATTGGGGTTTGGAAATTGTTTGGTTCTTGTTCCTTGATCATTGGATCTTATTGGAAGGCATATGACATACGAACAATACCAGAGGAAAACCTGCCGTTATTGCGATACCCCGCTCGGCAGGGCTTTTCTGGATCTGGGGTCCCAGCCGCTCGCGAACAATCTCCCGCGTAAAGCGGACGCGGCAAAGCCGGAATTTCATTGTCCGCTCGCCGTCGTCAAATGTCCGAAATGCCATCTTGTGCAGCTGACGCATTCCGTTCCTGCGCGTCTGATGTTTGACGAATACCTTTATGTCAGTTCTACAACCCAAACCTTCCGTACTCATTTTGCGGAATATGCCCAAGATGTGAGAAACCGCTTGTCCGGGAAAGAGAAGCCGCTCGCGGTCGATATCGGCAGTAATGACGGCCTGCTTGTTTCATGCTATGACAAAGCGGGGATGTGCGGAGTCGGCGTCGAGCCGGCCAAGAATCTTGCGGCGGAAGCGAATCACCGAGGCGTTACGACCCTGAACCGGTATTTCGGAGAGGAGACGATCGGGGAGATCGTGTCCAAGTACGGCAAGGCGGATGTCATCAGTGCCAACAACGTGTTTGCGCACATCGATGATATTCAATCCGTGGCCCGTAATGTCCGGGAGCTGCTCGCGGACGACGGTTTTTTTGTGATCGAATTTGCTTATCTTGTAACCATGCTTGAAAAGATGTTCTTTGATATGATCTATCACGAGCATGTTTGCTACATCGGAGTGACGGCCCTTGGCTTTCTCATGGAGCGGTTCGGAATGGAACTCTTCGATATTACCGAGGTTGGCACGCACGGCGGATCTTTGCGAGTCTTTATCCAGAAGAAAGGCGGTTCTCGCCGGCAAAGACCTGTGGTAGAAAGATTCCTGCGCGAAGAAAAGGAAAAAGGGTGTTTGGAAGCGACAGTCTATCGGGATTTCGCGGCGCGCGTGATGAGTTTTAAATCAACGCTTAACGGTATGATCGCGGAACTTAAAAAACAGGGAAAGACGATCTCCGGATACGGCGCTCCGGCCAAAGCCTCGACGATCATTAATTTCTGCGGGCTGACGCCCCGCGAGATCGACTACATTGTGGATGATAACCCGCTGAAGCAGGACCGTTTGATCCCGGGCCGGAAGATTCCGATCGTGACAAGCGCGCATCTGAATGATCAACCCACGGATTATGTGCTGATCTTCGCCTGGAATTTCGCCGGGGAGATCATCGCAAAGATCCAACATCTCCGGGCCAAGAACGTCAAATGCATCATCCCTTTGCCGGAACCGGTGACGGTTTGAAAGGCTGTTTTTGAGCGTGAGTTTTCAGTGAAGTCCCTCTAGGGATGGGTCGATAATCCTGAATGATGAAAAAAACTTCTCAAAAAAATCCAGAAACGGCAAAAAGACAAAAACTGGAAAAAGGTTTCAGATCGCCCTCCCGCGCGGTTTCGGCTGAAAAGAAATGTCAGGACCTTTTTGATCTTACCAGTGATCTTATCCAGATTTTTAAACCCGAAGGCGCTCTTCTTGACGTGAATTTAGCATGGAAGAGAGTTTTGGAATATGGTGACGGGGATCTTGCAAACCTCAGTGTGTTCAATGTGATCCATTTCAAAGACAGGAAAGAAAGCGAGGAAGTCTTCAACGCCGTTTTTAGGGACGGGAAAACCCGGAAATTGCTCGTGACATTTTTGACTCAATCGGGCGAAGAAGTGGCGGTGGAAGGGATGATCGGGGCTCTTTTTTGTGAAGATGATAAACCTTGCGCCTTGCGCGGAATCTTCCAGGATGTTACCCGGTATCAAAAGTATGAAGAGTTGAAAGATGAGTTCGTGAGCACGGTATCTCATGAGCTTCGGACCCCGCTCACGGTCGTGCGGGAAGGGATAGCACAGATGCGGGATGGTCTCGTCGGGGAACTGACCCAGGAGCAGGATTCATTTCTCGATATGGTGCTGCGGAATGCCGAAAGACTGGCAAGAATCATCGAAGAACTCCTGGATGTCTCCCGGTTAGAGGCCGGGAAGGTCCGGCTCCACCGTTCCCTTTGCAATATCGTGGATGTGGCGAAGAAAGTGGTCGACAACTTCCAGATCGTCGCACAGCAGAAAAAAGTGGAGCTGAAGACCGAGTCCGAGAAGGAAAGGATCGATATCCCTATCGATCGTGACAAGATCATTCAGGTGCTGACCAACTTCGTCGGTAATTCCCTGAAGTTCACCCCCCAAGGGCATGTGAAGATCCAGATCCGCGATCTCGGGGATTTCGTGGAATGCCGGGTCGCGGACACGGGAAGAGGAATCTCGCAGGAAGATCTTCCCAGGGTTTTTGAGAAGTTCCGCCAGTTCGAAAGGGCGGCCGGGCCCGGCAACAAAGGGGCGGGATTGGGCCTTGCGATCAGCAAAAAGCTTATAGAACTTCATCATGGACGCGTGACGATCGAAAGTTTTCCGCTGAAAGGAACGACCGTGACGTTTTTACTGCCGCGATATGCCCATCGCGATCTTTTCAGAGAATCGATCAAACAAGCGATGAACAGATGTCTGGAGGAAGGCGGGACCTTATCGGTGATTGTTTTTGATATCATCAATTACAACGTCATGAGAGAACAACTGGGGGATAAACAGGCCGTAAAGATCGTTGTGAAAATGGAAGAGCTTCTCAACGAAGCCCTGCGCCGGGTGATGGATGTTGCCATCAAGGACACGCGGTCGATCCTTGTGCTTCTGCCTGATACGAAGAAAGAGAATGCCTGCATCGCCCTGGATCGGCTTTATCGAATGCTGAAAGAATATCTTATGAAGGAAGAGCCAATGTCCACGATTGAGATCGGCAGCAGTGTGGCGTGTTTTCCCGAGGAAGCGGATACGATTGAGAAGATGCTTGATAAGATCTGTGAATCATACGGAGCACCGTAAGGAGTGATTTCATGACCCGAAAAATACTCGTCATTGACGATGAGCCGGATATCCTTACAATGGTCGCTCGTCGTCTTAAAGCGAACCACTATCAAGTGCTGACTGCCGACTCCGGCGAAGACGGATTGACGTCGGCAAGAAAGGATCTCCCGGACCTTGTGCTTTTGGATTATATTATGCCGGACATGAGAGGGGATGAGATCCTGAGAAATCTAAAAAAAGACGCCTCCTTAAATCCTGTTCCCGTGGTCATATTCACTGCGGACGTCAAACAAATGAAGGTCGGGGAATTTCGGAAGCTGGGCGCCGAGGGTTGTCTCTTTAAACCGTTCACGCCGGAAGAACTTTTAGGCATGATTCGGAATTTGCTTGGCGAAAGCATCTGATTTTTCTGTCCGCCGCCTTCGGAACGAATATGTCTCCCAAAGTCTGGTTCATCAAGAATAGGACTCACGAAGCGGCAGGGCTTTTTTCCTCGTTCGCAGAACAAGAAAAGATCCCGTACGCGATCGCCGACCTTCACAAAGGCGACAAATTCCCGGAAGTGACGCAAGGCCAGGCTCTTGTCATTCTCGGAGGGCCGGATAGCGCCCAAGACGCCACGCCCAAGATCCTGGACGAACTCGAAGCCCTTCGGAAATGCATGCGCGAGGAGATTCCCTGTCTGGGTGTTTGCCTGGGGCTACAGTTGCTTGTAAAAGCCGCGGGCGGTACCGTTTTCCGTAATCGCGTCAAGGAGATCGGTTTTCGGGAGCCCTCGGGCGAATGGTTTGAGATCGAAAAGACTCCGGAGGGGAGAAAAGATCCCTTGCTGGACGGGACTCAGGATCGTTGCAAGGTTTTTCAGTTGCACGGCGAGACCGTTGGGCTTGTTTCCTCCATGGCCTGTCTTGGCCGGGGACGAACCTGTGAGAACCAGGTCGTGCGAATCCAGGACCGCGTTTACGGCATCCAGGGTCATGTGGAACTCAATGAACGGATGTTCGAGGATTGGCTTGCCGCGGATGAGGACCTTCGCCGGATGAATCGTGAAGATCTGAGGCATGATTTCACGGCCGCGCGCCGGGAACTGGAGCAAAGCTCGGAAATTCTTTTCAAGAATTTCCTGAGAATATCCGGTATCCTAAGATAGAATCGCCTCCTTATGAAGATATCCGAATGTTATCAAAAACAAAAACATACGATCTCGTTCGAATTTTTTCCGCCCAAAACCGAAGAAGGGGAAGCGAAACTTTTTCAGACCGTGACGGATCTGAAGAAACTCGCGCCTTCGTTTGTGTCCGTGACCTACGGGGCCATGGGCAATACGCAGGCCCATACCCTCCGCATCGTCGAAACGATCAAGAACAAGATCGGTCTCGAGGTTGCGGCGCATTTGACCTGCGTTGCGCACAGCCGCGGAGAAATCGAAAAGATTCTCGGAACACTTCAAGAAAAAAAAATCAAAAATATTGTGGCGCTCCGGGGGGATCCTTCCCAGGGGGAGACCCGGTTCAAGGCTCCGCCGGACGGTTTCCATTATGCCGCTGAACTCGTGCGCTTTATTCGCCGGCATCCCCGGTTTGGCCAGGCGTTCGATCTAAGCGTGGCCGGTTATCCGGAAGGCCATCCGGAATGCAAGGACAAAAAGAAAGATCTCGAACATCTCAAGCGCAAGGTGGATGAAGGCGTCCAAGCGGTCGTGACGCAGCTTTTTTTCAATAACCGACATTTTTTCGATTTTGTGGAACGGGCCCGCAGGATCGGCATCAAGGTCCCGATCGTTCCGGGTATTATGCCCGTGACCCATGGACCTCAGATCGAGAAATTCTCCCGTATGTGCGGCGCCGAGATCCCGGCCAAGATCCGGGAGGCGATCGCCTGTTTTGGGGAGGATCAGGCGTCGATCATAAAATTCGGAATCGAGTACGCCACGCGCCAATGCGAGGAACTTCTCGCCGGCGGCGCACCGGGTCTTCATTTCTATACTTTGAATCAGTCACTTGCCACCCGCCAGATCTACGCCAATCTTCATCTTGCGCGTGCGGCATGACCCTGGAATAGG
>JAHFHJ010000012.1:15611-17923 GCA_023246985.1 Candidatus Omnitrophota bacterium
GGGCAACCCCAACTACCATTGATGTAAAAAAATTCAAAGTTGGGGGTAGTCCCAATACCTATCAATTTTAACGAAGTTGAAATTGGGGCAATCCCGACTACCGTTAGTGAAGAAAAAATTAAAGTCGGGATAGAATCAGATGGAAAACGGTATGAGATCTCACAACCAGGACAGCGTAAATGGCCTTTGGGGAGGGAAGGAACACGAACTTTTCTTTCTGATGGGACAACCAAAATAAAGAGGAGATCTCACGGGATGAAGCACTGGCATATCGGCGAGATCCTGATTCGGAAAAAATTGATCGACTGGGAACAGCTTGAGGATGCGCTCGACGAACAGAAACGCACTTGTGAGCGGGTGGGGGAAGTACTGGTCCGCAAGCAATATATCCCGAAATACCTGCTCTTCAAGGCATTGGCCGAAAGACACGCGATACCGTTTGTGGATCTGGCCCGCGTGTTCATTGATTCTCACGCGGTCAAACGGGTTCCAAAGAGCGTGGCGATCAAGTACGGGTTCATTCCGATCGAAATGCGGGACGGCGCCATGGTCGTCGGGGTCGGGGATCCGCACGCGGTGCTGCCTCGCGGTGAGATCGCGGAAATGGCCAAGGTTTCGGAGATCACGACAGTGTTGAGTACGCCGGATGCGGTGAGGGCGGCGATCGGACAATATTATGGCGGTGCCAATACGGAAATGGGGGCTTCAACATGAAAAAAGAAAAAGTGCGAATCGAAAAAGATTCTCTCGGAACGCGTGCCATCCCCGCGGCGGCCTATTACGGTATCGAAACGCTCCGCGCGGTCGAGAATTTTCCGATTTCCGGAATGCGGTTCCATTTTGGTTTTCTTTGGGCTCTTGCGGTGATCAAAAAGGCCTGCGCCTTGGCGAATCGTTCATTGGGGCGTTTGGAAAGCCGTCGCGCCGGAGCCGTGATCAAGGCCTGTGAGGAAGTGATGGCGGGAATTCATAACGGCGCATTCGTGACCGACGCGCTTCAGTCCGGTGCGGGGGTCTCCGCTCATATGAACGCGAACGAGGTCATCACCAATCGCGCGCTTGAGATCCTAGGCCGCAAAAGGGGCGATCACGCCTACCTTCACTCTCACGATCATGTCAACATGGGGCAATCCACCAACGATGTAGTTCCGACCGCGCTTCGACTTGCGGCGTTGAAACTTTCAAAAGAATTTCACTCGGCTTCTCTGGAGCTCGAGAAAGCGCTTATGAGGAAAGCTAAAGAATTCAGCCGTGTCGTAAAGTCCGGGCGCACGCATTTGCAGGACGCCGCGCCGGTCACGCTGGGTCAAGAATTCGCGGGGTGGGCCGTCCAGCTTCAAAAAGGAAGAGGGCGTGTGGAGCTGTTGGTCCAAGGACTCCGGGAACTCGGGATCGGCGGTTCGGCTGTCGGAACAGGGCTCAACACGTCGCTCCGTTATCGGAAAATAGTGATCGAGAATCTCAAGAAGCTCACGGGATTTCCCGTAAAAAGCGCGCGGAATCTTTTCGCAGTCATGCAGAATGACGCGGATTTTGCGGCGGTTTCCGGCGCACTTCGCGATTATTCGCTTTCTCTGATCCAGATCGCCAACGATCTCCGGCTTCTAAGCTCGGGTCCCAACACGGGTTTCGGCGAGATCCTCCTGCCGGCGCTTCAGCCCGGCTCTTCGATCATGCCCGGTAAGATCAATCCCGTGATCCCCGAGGTGGCGGCCCAGGTCGGTTATCAGGTGATCGGAAATGACGCGGCGATCGCTTTCGCGGCCGCGAGCGGGGAGTGCGAACTGAATGTGATGCGCCCCGTGATCATCCATAATCTTTTGCAGTCCTTTGAGATCCTCAAGAATACCTTAAAAGTCCTGAGAACCCGTTGCGTCGAAGGAATCCGGGCGGACCGGGAACGGTGCCGGTATTACGCGGAGGCGAGTTTTGGCATTGCCGCGGCGCTCAATCCCTATATCGGTTATTCCAAAGCCGCGGAATGCGTCAAAGAAGCCAAGAAAACCGGAAAAACCTTGCGCCAAATCGTTCTCTCTAAAGGATTTCTAAGCGAAAAAGAGCTCCAACGCATCCTTTCTCCTGAGAATCTGACTCAGCCGCCCAAATAGACTTTAGACCCTAGCCCAGAACCCATAGCAAAAACTTTAAAGAAGAGAATTGGGTTATGGGCTATGGGCACCGGCCTAAAAAAAGCTTGTTGTACAAAGTTTTTTGGATATAATGACGCTCCAACTTCAAGGGCTATCGGCACTTAGTGCCGCGTGACATTCGAATTTATGGGGCATGGGTACCCCATGTACTGTTACCCTTAG
>JAHFHJ010000080.1 GCA_023246985.1 Candidatus Omnitrophota bacterium
TGTCGTACAGAGTTATTTCTTTGCCTCAGGGCGGGTTTTCCGTATAATACCGCCTCCATTAACCCACATATGAGAGAAGGTGAAACCGAGTGTTAAAAGTCGATGTTGGAAATCACGAGCCGCTTGAGCGGGCCTTGAAGCGCCTGAAAAAGAAGATGGAACGCGAAGGGATCCTGAAGATCCTGAAGGCGCGGAAGAATTACGAAAAGCCCAGCGAGAAGAGGCGTCGTAAGTCCCGCATGTCCAAATCCCGTAAGTTCAGCTTCTAATACCGTTCTCCGTCCATCCCGTGCCAGGCTCGCGGGCCCGGCACTCGAAGGGGGTTCAGACCCCGCAGCTACGGTGGTGCACCTGCACAATTTCCGCGAATTTCCATGTTGTGGAAACGCGCTTCTTCTTTTAATATGATGAACATTTGATGAAGAAGCGATGACGCTTCGAGCGCAGGCGGGGAATGAAAGGGCAGCGGTGTTCCACCACTTATGACGGCAAAATACCAGGGCTTTCCGGGGATGGACGACATCCTTCCGGGTGAAATCGAAAAATGGCAATGGATCGAAGAGAAAGCCCGCGTCTTCTTCGATGCTTCCGGATTTAAAGAGATTCGCACGCCGCTCCTCGAACCCACCGAGCTTTTCGTCCGTTCCATCGGGCAGGCGAGCGACATCGTCCACAAAGAGATGTTCTCCCTTAAAGACCGCGGCGATCGGGATATGACACTTCGCCCCGAAATGACCGCCTCCGTCACGCGTTCCGTAATTGAAAATGGCCTCCTCACACAAGCAAAATTCCTCAAGCTTTATTACATGGGCCCCATGTTCCGCGCCGAGCGCCCTCAGGCCGGCCGCAAGCGCCAGTTCCATCAGATGGGCGTCGAGATCATTAACAAAAGCAACATTGGCGGATTCCAAGTCGATTTCGAAGTTATCTTTCAACTTTGTTCTTTTCTTCGCTATGTTGGACTTACGAACTTTCATCTTCGATTAAATGATTTGGGAAATGTTAGCGACCAACAACAATTAGTTTTCAAACTAAAGCGGTATTTTTTTCAAGAAAAATCAAAGCTTTGTTCAGATTGTCATTATCGATTGGATAAAAACGTGCTTCGAATTTTTGATTGCAAAAACAAGAACTGCCAGCCCGTCATTGATAAAGTTCCCTGGGACCAAATGACTCCTCTGAGTGACAAATTTAAAACTTTGGGTGATTGTATTAAATCCAGTTCTGTCATGGACCGTCCTATTCCCTTTGAGATTGATCGTCGCCTTGTGCGCGGGCTCGATTATTACAATGGGATCGTTTTCGAGATTACGGCCGAAGGTCTCGGGGCGCAGAACGCCGTGGCCGGAGGCGGGCGTTATGACCGTCTTTATCAAGACCTCGGCGGAAATGCGACTCCCTGCACGGGATTCAGTATCGGGATGGAACGGCTTTTGATCGCCCTTGAGGCGCAGGATCCCAAAGCGTTCGAAGCGCTCAAAGGGCGGAAAGTTTATTTCGCGCCGCTTGAAGACAATCCCGGGATTCTGGAGTTTTGCCGGGAAGAAGCGATCCGGCTGCGTGAAGCGGGGATCCGGATCGAAACGGGGCACGGGATCTTTTCGCTGAGCCAGCATTTAAAGAAAGCGAATCAACAAGGGGGCCGGTTCGTGGTGATCGTGGGACCGGACGAATGGAGTCAGCGGAGCGTGCTGGTGAAAGATCTCGAAAAGAGAGAGCAGACGGAAGTTCCATTGGAGCGGATCTTGAGTCATTTGAAAAAGGCGATGCGCTTATGTTGAGAACGGCGACCTGCGGGGAGTTGAACAAAAGTTTTGTCGGGAAAACCGAAACCTTAACGGGGTGGGTGGATACCCGCCGCGATCACGGCGGCCTGATCTTTGTGGATCTGCGCGACCGTTGGGGCATCACCCAGATCGTTTTAAATCCTCAGGCCGATCCCGGGATGCATAAAAAGGCGGAATCGCTGCGCTCGGAATTCGTGATCCGCGTCAAGGGGAAAGTCAGTCAGCGACCGGCCGGTACCGTCAATGCCAGGATCCCGACCGGAGAGATCGAGCTCCAAGCCGAAGAGCTGGAGATCTTGAACGCCTGCCTTCCGATGCCTTTTGGGCTGGAAGAAAATAATGTGGGCGAAGAACTTCGGTTAGAGTACCGTTTTCTCGACCTGCGACGGCGCGAGATGGTCGAGAATCTTACCTTTCGCCACCGCGTGCTCAAACTGGTGCATGAATATCTGGATAAACAAGGTTTTATCGAGGTGGAGACGCCCTATCTGACGAAGAGCACTCCGGAAGGCGCGCGCGATTTTCTTGTGCCGTCGCGTTTAAATCCGGGAACGTTCTACGCGCTCCCGCAATCGCCTCAGCTTTTCAAGCAAATCCTAATGATCTCGGGCTATGATCGCTACTACCAGATCGCGCGCTGCTTTCGCGATGAGGATCTCCGCAAAGACCGCCAGCCCGAACACACCCAGATCGATCTTGAAATGTCCTTTATTGAGGAAGACGACATTATGGGGGTCGTGGAGGGAATGGTGGCGCATATTTTTAAACATGCCCGGCAGATCGATCTCCGGCTGCCGCTGCGTCGCATGAGTTACCAGGAGGCCATGGAAAAATATGGTTCTGACAAGCCGGATCTCCGTTATGGGATGGAGCTCCGGGATCTGACGCCGGTTTTCGAAAAAAGCGGATTCAAGATCTTCGATCAAACCATCGAAGGCGGAGGGCAGATCCGCGGGATTTGTTTCACGCCGCCTGCGGGCGTGGAATTTTCGCGCAAGGATTTTGACGACCTCACTCAATGGATCAAAACTTACGGGCCCAAAGGGTTGGCATGGTTTAAAGTGACGGGGCTGGATCAGGTCGAATCGCCGATCCAAAAGTTCTTTGACGCGGCACGCATCAAGAAAATGATCCAGATCCTTGGCGCGCAACCGGGGGATATCCTTTTTTTGGTGGCCGACGCGTTTAAAGTTGCGGCGGCGTCGCTGGGAGCGCTTCGGTGTTTCCTTGCCGAAAAATACGGCAAGGTTCCGGAGGGGAAGTTCGAGCTTCTTTGGGTCGTGGATTTTCCGCTTTTCGATTGGAATCAAGAGGAGCAGCGCTGCGATGCCTGCCATCATCCGTTCACCTCGCCCAAACCGGAGGATGTTCCGATGCTGGATAAGGATCCGCTGAAGGCGCGGGCGCGGGCCTATGACTTGATCATCAACGGCACGGAGACGGGCGGAGGCAGTATCCGCATCCACGACCGCGCGGTGCAGTCCAAGATCTTCCAGCTTTTGAATTTCACGCCCCAGCAGGCCGAGGCGCAGTTCGGATTTCTTTTGAAGGCCCTTTCATACGGCGCGCCTCCTCATGGGGGACTCGCGATCGGCGTGGACCGTCTTATCACGCTTCTGATGAACCGCGATTCGATCCGGGAAGTCATCGCGTTTCCCAAAACGCAGAAGGGGACTTGCCTGATGACGGAGGCGCCTTCCGCGGCGACAGAGAGACAGCTTAAGGAGCTCAACCTCGACGCCAAAAAGATGTGGCTGGAACGGCCTAAAACATAAAAAGGGAAACAACCTTGCAAAAACTCATCAAGCTGCACTCGAACGCGGAAGCGAGCGCTCTGTACGGGAGTCTGGACAAGAATGTTCGGCAGGCGGAGAAGGATTACCGCGTCAAGGTCGTGGCGCGCAACGATAAGCTGAAGATCATGGGCGATAAGAAAAACGTTGAGGACGCCATGCGATTCTTCACGCGGATCCTCGAAGGAGCGCGCAAAGGGTACCGCGCTCCGGTGATAGCGGGCGCGGAAACGGAAGCCAAGCCCGAAGTGAAAATTGAAGCGTCCGCGCGCGGAGGGATCCATTTTTTCCATCGCGGAAAAGTGATCCAGGCGCGTAGCGAAAACCAGCTTGCCTATCTGAAGGCGATGCAGACGAAGGATATCGTGATCGGGATCGGTCCCGCCGGTACCGGGAAAACCTATTTGGCCATGGCGGCGGCGGTTGAAGCGCTTAAGAAAAAATATGTAGCTCGCATCATCTTGACGCGTCCCGCGGTCGAGGCCGGTGAAAATCTCGGATTTTTGCCGGGGGATCTTGCGGCCAAGGTGAACCCGTATCTCCGTCCGCTTTACGACGCGCTTTATGATATGCTGGAATTTGATGAAGTGGCCCGCTACACGGAGCGCGGGGCGATCGAAATCGCTCCGATCGCTTACATGCGGGGACGTACGCTCAATGATTCTTATGTGATCCTCGATGAGGCCCAGAACTGCACGCACAACCAGATGAAGATGTTCCTGACGCGTTTGGGACAAACCTCCAAGGGCGTGATCACGGGAGACATCACGCAGATCGATCTTCCGTCGGCGAAGAAATCCGGACTCATCGAGATCCGCAATATCCTCGCGGATATCCCGGGCATCCAGTTCATCTACCTGAATGAGACGGATGTCGTGCGTCACCCGCTCGTGCAAGAAATCATTAAAGCGTATGACAAGCACGAGCGGAAAAAAGCCCAGGAAGAATCCTGACCCTTGTTTTCGGAACCAGCGGCTTGGGGGAGGTCCTTTCATGGCGTCTGAGATCTATCTGAAGCAGGAATGTCCGAGGATCCAGGTCTCCGAGGGAATGCTCAAAAAGATCGCTGGGAAGATCCTAAAAGACCTGGGTTTCAAGAAAGCGGCGCTGAGCGTGCTTCTCGTGGACACTTCCGAGATGCGCAAGCTCAACCGCCGTTATCTCCGGCACGCGTGGTCGACGGATGTCCTGGCCTTCAGCCGGCAGACATCCCCCCGGCGCCTGAAGGAAAAGGTTCCCGCGCAAGTATTCCCCCGCAAGGATTTCGATTTTCTTGGAGACATCGCGCTCTGTCTGCCAAAGATCCGCGCTCAAGCCAAAGAATACGAGCATACCTTCGAAGAAGAACTCCATTATTGTCTCTGCCACGGGATTTTGCATCTCCTGGGATATGAGGACAAGAACCGCGCGGCGTTCAAGAAGATGCACCGCATGCAGCGCCAGATCCTTACGCGCGTCAAGCATCGCGCCTATCCCTAATGAAATTGACTCTGCGAAAGCCGAAAGCGAATCTGCGGAGGGAGCGCGGCCCCAAAAAATTCGCAATCCTAATTTCATAGAGTATCGTTTGATTCTTTCGTGTTAGTACCGTGTTTCTTTAATTTATAACGGTACACGGTACAATACCGCGAACCTATGAGAACTTAAGAAACGCGGTATTAGCTATGGAGAAAATGCCGTCAGTCATTGAGGCGTAAGGGGGGACAAAAAGCATCGGTTGTCCTCGCCTTAACCCAAATGTGTCCCCAGAATTCACGGAATTCAGATGCCTATTCCAGACCGGGTCTGGAATGGGGTGCGCTCTAACCCCATGAACCGGCCTTGCCGTACTTGCTCAAAGGAGCAAGTGTCTTCCTCGCCAAGTCCACTTCAGGGATCGACCTGACGGGAGCAGGATTGAAAAGCCCGGAACAAATTAAATAGGGATTATGTTATGAGCATTCACAAGACCGAAGCCCTTGTTCTCAAGACCCTGCCGTTCCGTTCCAGCTCTCTTATCGTGACATTTTTTACGCCGCAGCTCGGAAAAGTGCGCGGGGTCGTGAAAGGCGTGCACCGGGAAGGGGAGATTCGCCAGGCCGGGTTCGAGCTTTTTACGCACGCGGAATATATTTTCTACGAAAAAAAACGCTCCGATCTTCATTTGATCTCCGAGGCTTCGATCCTGGAAAGCCATCACGCGCTTCGCGACCGTCTGGAGGGGATCGCGTATGCCAGCTATTTTTGTGAGTTGGTGGACGAGCTGACCGAGGTACAGGACCCGCATCCCAGGATCTTTGATCTTTTGAAAGACAGCTTTCATTTTTTGCCCGTGATCCCGCCGCCGCGGCTTGAAACCGTTTTTGTAACACAACTTTTAAGGGAGATGGGATGGCTTCCTTTTCTTGAGAGCTGCCTGGAATGCGGCGCGAAACCTCTCGAGAAAGGCTTTTTTTCGATTCGGCACGGAGCGCTCATTTGTCACCGGTGCCGCGCCCAAGATACGGCGGCTCTGTCCCTAGGTTCCGGCGCGCTTTCGGTCCTGCGTTCCTACGGCAGGAATTCTTTGGCCGATTGCCTCCGCCAGTTCCAAAGCTCCCAAATCGAAAATCAGGTCAAAACTCTTATCACGGCCTTTCTCAACTACCGTCTTGGAAAAGTTCTCAAGACGCGCAAGTTCCTCGATTCCATCCGCTCGGTTCTATCCTGCGCAAACTCATAAATTAGGATTTTCAAAGATGTCCTCCAATTCCAGACCCGGTCTGGAATTGGTAAATTCGCGGCCGGCTGCGAATTTGGGTTTGTGGGTGCATCCTATCCCGACTTTGATTTTCTTTTCATGAACGGTAGTCGGGATTGCCCCATCCCGCCTTTGGCGGGATGATAAGGATTGGGACTAAGTTCCGGTTGTCTGGCACGGCTGCCGTAATGCCTCCGTTTGTGCAGTTTTCGATTTCCTCCGGCTGGAGGAAATCAGACTGATCGCAGCGAAGTCCGATCCTGAAAGAATCCAAAATATACCGGTGTTGGATTTGACTTTCCAAAAATGACATGCTATGTTTCAAATAGAGTTACATAATAACATGTAATACATCGATGCTATATATTGCTATATTCATAAAAATGAGGTAAATCCGGATGAATGACAAGAAAGATCAGGATTCCCAAGCCCAGTATTTGTATTTCGGCCTCTCGAGTGAGGACCGCGAATCGGCGATTTATTTTCTTTTGGAGTCCATTCTCAAGGCCAGGGACCAGGCGCGCGG
>JAHFHJ010000081.1 GCA_023246985.1 Candidatus Omnitrophota bacterium
CGTCTCCCCGGACTCTTTCAGAAGAGCCGGCGGTTCCTAAGGCCTCTTTTCTTGAAAAAACTTTTGTGACGCTGCGTCTCGACCAAGCGATCGGTTTGGCGCTCGTGCTGCTTGTTTTTTATGCGCTGGTTTTTTCGTGGGGTGTTGAGAAGGGGAAGCGGTCTTCTCTGGATACTCAGGTGATACGCCCGGCTTCCGTCGCGGTTCTTGCCGCTGTTCCCCCCCCAACGGTTGCGGAGGCGTCCGCCGTGAAGTCTTTATCCGTCGTGATGCCCCGTGAGGCCGCCCCCCGTGAAGTTCCGATGACGATGGCGGAACTCCCCCGGCCTGTGGCAAAGGTCTCCAGGGCGGACGGAAAATTCACGATCCAACATGTGACCTACATCACTCAGTCCGCGGCGGATCGCGAGATCCAAAAGCTTGCGAAAATGGGATATCATGCTTTCGTGATCCCGAGCGGCAAACATCTGCAGGTCTGTATCGCGGCGTTCCAGACGCGCCAGGAAGCGTCCAGGTACCTCGGTCAACTGAAAACCCGGCAGCTCGTTTCGGGCGATGCGTATGTTCGTCCGATGGTGCGATGATCCTTTCGGATTTCTGACTCCATAACCTCCCCAAGTTATTTTTCCCTCCCTTTTCATCTGGTACCGCTTGACGATTGATTTTATGTATGGGGAAGCGGTACAGCACCGTTAACATCTCAAATCAAATGGAAAACGGTACTAGCCATTTTGATTTCGCGTCGGTATAATACGCTCCTCCAACAGCCGGGCTGTTCGGAACGACCCGGTTCAAACACAAAGGAGCTTTTTTCTTATGTCTCAACATCCCAGTCTGCGTTCTGACAGTGTCGGAATCAAACACCGTAATGTGTTCAAGCGTTTTGAACGCGTCAAAAAGCTCCAGGAAATGGGCAGGTGGAGCGACCGCGCAACGGCCTACAATCTTCCGAAGGTCAAATCCCAGAAGATCAAGATGAAAAAGGTCAAAGAAGCGAAAGAAGGCGCCGCGGAAGGCGCCGCGGAAGGAGCCGTCGCTCCTGCGGCCGCCGCGACCCCGAAGCCCGCTGCGGGCAAAGCTCCGGCGAAACCGGCCGGCGATGCCAAGAAAGCTTAAAGGAGACAATCCGGTTCCGCGATGATTACGATCCGAAGATCCATGAAAGATGATGAGGCGGCGGTGATTGATCTCATTAACGGCATTATGGACAGTGAATTTCACGATGCCAAGCACGCCTATCCCATCGAGGATGTTGAATGCATCGAAAAGGCCTACGGCGGGATCGGAGAAGCCTTTTTTGTGGCGGTGGAAAACCCGTCCCACAAAGTGGTCGGGACCGTGGCGGTCAAAAAAGAGGATAGCCGCGTTGCGTTGCTGCGCCGCTTGTTCGTCGCGCCGGCGCATCGCAATCTGAAGATCGGGAAGCGATTGATCGACCGGGCTCTTGAGTTCTGCCGCGATGTGGGATATGACGAAATTGTTTTCAAGACGACCTCCCGCATGTCGGGGGCGATCGATCTTTGCCGCAAGAATGGTTTTACACAGCGGGCGCATATCGTGCTGGGGCCGATCGAGCTGATCAAGCTGTCATTGGGCCTTCGCGGAGATGTCTATGCCGGAAAAGAGCGGGCTTAGCATGGGGTTTTTCAATAAAAAGAAAAATACGGATACCCCGGCTTCGGTGCTTTCAGAATCTGAGATCCAGAAAAAACTCTATGGAGAGTTTAATTTGGAGGAGGCGCATCACGCGACGAGGGAACGGGAGCATTTTAAGGAATCCTCGGCGCAGGAGCGTGCTCGCGAAGCCGCCCATCAGAGGGAAGCGTCTCGGGACTTTTTCGCCGTTCCCAAAGAATCTTCCCACGATGCCGGCCTTCCACCCCATGAGGATTTCCCGCAACAAAAGCCGGCCAATCACGCGCCCCGCTATGTACCGCTTCAGGATTTTGAAAGAAAGCCCGTCTCTTCGAATATTTCTTCGCCGGGTGTGGATCCCTATTCCCGTTTTCGTTCCAACCGTTCGCAGGGAAGCCGGAGGGCGATGCTTTGGGATCTGATAAGAGGTTTTTTAAGAAAATCGGAAGAGTTTTTTCGGGTTTTTTCGGACCCCCAACAGAGAGCTCTGCGAAGTTTTTTCTATTGGGGAGGGGGGATCCTTGTTGTGGTCCTGCTTTTCCTTGGAGTGAACGCGCTTAATTTGCGGCGGGAAGAGGCCATGCGTACGCGTTATAAGCTCCGTGGCGAAGCGGCGCCGATGGAAGTTCCAACACGGGTTCCCGAGAAAGGGACGGCATTTTCAACGCCGGTCGTTGAACATGAGGTGAGGATCGCCCCCGCGCCTGTCAGACTTAAGAAGCTTTCGACCGCGGAAGGGAGTGCAACCTCCACAGCTCAGGCCGGAGGGGCGTTCGTGATACAAGTTGTCACCTATCCGACAAGACAGGGTGCCGATCAGGTCGTGGAGACCTTGAGGCGTGGAGGTTCCCGGGCCTTTGTCAAAGAGGATATACGACCGACCGGACGTGTTTTTTATCTGGTGCTTCTCGGAGGATTTCGCACCGAAGCCGAAGCCCAGGCCCAGCTTCTGAAATTTCGCGCCACAGAAGTTGCGCGCCCCTTTCAGGATGCTTTCATCAAGTCAAGCCGAACATGAACTCTTTGTGGGATGGTTTTAATAAAAGAAAGTTTCCGAGGCTTCACCTGACCTGTGAAGTATCGGTTCAGCCTCTCGGGAAGCCGAAAGTCTTCACCGCAAGCACGGAAGATGTCGGCATGGGCGGCGTTTCCGTCATGCTCCCGGAACCTTTGGAGCGGTTTGGCCGTTGCAAGATCAGTCTCGAACTCAAAGACGGCGAGCCTCCCGTTCAATGCACGGGGCGCAGCATGTGGGTGATCCCGAGCCAGGACCGTAGATCCGCTAAAAGGAATTTCGATACGGGCTTCGAGTTTCTGGATATGGATGAGTTTTCGCGCAAGCGCCTCCAGGCATTTCTTGCGCCGCTTTCCAAAAAATCCTAGAGGGTTTTCCGATCGATGGCCCAGCAATCCTCTTTCGATATCGTCTCCCAGATCGATCTCCAGGAAGTCGACAACGCCGTCAACCAGGCGAGGAAAGAGCTTCAAACCCGTTTTGATTTCAAAGGAAGCAAAAGCTCCGTCGAATTCCTGAAAGATGAGAAGAAGATCCTTCTGGTGGGGGATGATGAGATGAAATTGAGAAATCTGCGGGACATTCTCAAAACCCGGATGGCCAGCCGGAAGATCTCTCAGAAATCCATGGATTTCAAGACGCCGGAGAAGGCTTTTGACGGTTGCCTTCGCCAAGAGGTGATCCTCACGCAGGGAATCCCGCAGGAAAAGGCCAAGGACATCGTGAAGATCATCAAGGAGCTCTCTGTGAAGGTCCAAGCGGCCATCCAGGGGGATGAGATCCGGGTTACCGCCAAGAGTAAAGATGACCTCCAAGCCGTGATCCAACATCTCCGGACGGCCCCGCTGACTCTTCCCGTTCAGTTCGTTAATTTCAGGTGAAAAACCGTCTGGGTCGATGTTCAAAATATTTTAATCATATTTTTCCTTTGGGCGGGTTTATTTAAAAAAATGCTCCGTGCCCTTGTAAAATCAAAAGTTATATGCTATTTCTTTTCTAAGCGAAGTGTCGATAATAACATTGAATCTTTAACAACTATCATTTAGAGGACGGCAATCCACTAGAGAAGGGGGGAAGTGACATGCAGACAGATAAGCGAAAATTCAAGCGGTTTGACGCTTACATGAGCGTAAAATTCACCGGAACCGAGTCGACCTCCGTCAAGGGAGTCGGCTTGAGCCGTGATCTTTGCCGCGAAGGTCTGAAGATCAACTCGGACAAGTCGCTTCAGGAAGGGATCCAGCTGGACCTTGAGATCGCGATCCCGGATGATCCGAAGCCGATTTTTAGTTCCGGAGTGATCATGTGGTCGCGTCCTTCCGAGGGAAAGAATCAGGGCTACGATCAGGGTGTTCGCTTGCTGAACATGGATCCCGTCGATAAATTCCGCGTGCTGGATTACGCGTACAACCATTGGCTTGAGACCAAGGTGAGCGACTACGCGGATCCGCAGAGTGCTCAGGAGTGGTAAAAAAGAACTTTTTTATTGCTGAGACGAATTTTACTTTGGAATTTGTAAAAAAGGGGTCAGTCGCCATTTTAGGGAAATGGTGACGGACCCCTTTTTATGTGTGCGTTGAGAAGAATTGGGACTCTCCCGACTTTAATTTTCTTTTCATGAAGGGCAGTCGGGATTGCCCCATCCCGCCGGAGGCGGGATGATAGGTATTGGGACCACCCCCAACTTTGAATTTTTTTACATCAATGGTAGTTAGGGTTGCCCCAATTTCAACTTCGTTAAAATTGATAGGTATTGGGACTATAAGGTGAAGAGCCTTTCCTGCCGATACATCCCATGATGAATTTTTTCTCCTTTGGGAAAAAGATCAAACCCGAGTTCAAGGACGGCTATTTGCTGGATCCGATCCCGCTTTTTTCTTCTCTGACCCAGGAAGAACAGGCTCGGATTGAACAGCAATCCCGTCTTGTGGGCTTTAAGCGGGGCGACATCGTCTACGAAGAAGGGGCGGCGCCGGACGCTTTCTACGTCATTATTTCCGGCCGTTTTCGCCTTTTTACGCGTGCCCGCGGTTCCGAAAAAGAATCCACGCGCCTTTTCTTATATCGCGGTGAACATTTCGGCGAGACCTCGCTTTTGACCGGGAGCGTGCGCAGCGCTTCGGTGGAAGCCAAGACCGATGCCGTAGCGCTTAAGATTAGCGCCGAAAGTTTTCAAAAACTTCTTCTTGAGATCCCGGCGTTATCGCTTCATCTGAGCCGCTCCCTCGGCCGGCATTTGAACCGCGAGGAGCTGGGGTACAATTACCACCGCCGCGAAGTCCGCATCGCGGCTTTTTATTTTACCGCTTCGACCGACGGCATGGCCCGTTTTCTCTTCGATTTTGTTAAAACCCTCCGGTCTGAGACCCAGAGCAAGGCGCTTCTGGTGGACCTCTCCGGAAAGATAAAGAGCTTGATGCCGCACGGATATTTCCGCAAAGACGCCCCGGGATTTGACCTCAAAACGATGGATCCGTCCAGGGAGTCTTTGATCCATCAGTCCATTCAGGTCCATCAAGACAGTTTTGATCTTCTTCCTTTTGTGGGGAATACGGCCCTGGAGGAGGAGGAGAAAAAGTTTGCGGCGCTATTGACCTATTTGACGTACCGCTACGATTATCTCGTCGTGTGTCTGCCGGACCGCAATACTCCGGTGGCGATCAAGGCGCTTAATTATTCGGATCGCGTCTATCTCTGGGCCGACAAGAGAGCGGATGTCTTTACTTTTGCGTCCCGGAAGGTCAAGGAGCTATGTCAGGACTTCGGGTTCAATAGGAATGAGATCAAGATCATCATGCCCTCCCTGGAAGGAAAGACGCCCTCGGGGGACGATGCCGGTGCGACCCCGGAGATGCATATTTTTTCAATGCTCCCCTCGCTTCAATCCCAGCGCTTTCAGTATGAAAAAACCTTGACGTTCCTGGCCAAAGAGTGGTCCGAACGCCTGGTGGGTTTGGTGCTTGGCAGCGGATCGGCCTACGGCCTTTCCCATATCGGCGTGCTGCGGGTCTTGGAACAAGAAAAGATCCCCGTGGATGTTCTGGCGGGTTCCAGTATCGGAGCTCTGATCGGAGCGTGTTGGGCGGCGGGTTATGATTCGTACGAACTTGAAAAAATCGCAAAATCTCTCGACCGGAAGAGCGTGTTCTCCAAATTGCTGGGATTCCGCGACGTCTCCGCGATTCACAGGGGTTTTTTTAAAGGGGATCAGCTCTCGCGTTGGTTGACCTCTTATTTGAAGGATAAGACCTTTCAGGATCTCCGGATCCCGGTCAAGATGGCCGCCACGGATCTTTTAACCTCGGAGGAGGTCGTGCTCGACACCGGCAGTGTGGCGAACGCTATTCGAGCGTCGGTTTCGATCCCCGGATTTTTGCGTCCCTATCCCCATAAAGGAAGTTATCTCATCGATGGCGGCATCGTGGATCCGCTGCCGGTCAAGATCCTCTCCAATATGGGCGTTCGGAAGATCATTGCGGTCAATGTCCTGCCGTCTCCCAAAGACCTGATCGAGCGCAATGAACTGCGGCGCAGAGCGTTTCACCAGGCGTACCCGCAGCGCGGCTATTGGAAACGGATGCTGATGAAAACGCTCGATCGTGTCCAACGGCGCTATACGGCAAATATCTTCAACGTGCTCATGAACTCCATTATGTTCACGGAATTCGAGATCGCGCGCATGGAAGGAACTGAAGCCGATATTTTTATCCATGCGGTTGTGTCGGATGCGCACTGGATCGAGTTTTTTTCCGCGGACAAGTTCATTAACGAAGGCGTGAAGAAGACCCGCGAACGGCTGGCGGACATACGCCAGCTTCTGCTCGAGTAACCCCGTCAACCAGCTTTATCCTCAACGGAGATTTCAATCAGGGAGCCCGTGAATTTTAGCGATACCCAATCCACTTGCATTTTGATACAATCCACCCAACGCGAGGAATTGATAATGAAAAAAATAATGACGGCTTTTCTCATTCTTGCAATCTTCCAGTTTGGCGCGTCCGAGTCTTCGGAGAAAGGTTCGGCGATGTCGATGACGCCTGCGGGGTGGGGGGATCAAATCGCGAAGATGTTTGCCAAGAAAAAATCTTCGAAATCTTCATCGGATCGCAGGTCTCCCGGAGGGCCAACCGCATCGA
>JAHFHJ010000082.1 GCA_023246985.1 Candidatus Omnitrophota bacterium
CTCGAACATCGTCCCGTCTCTCCTTTCTATTCTTGTCTGAAACTTAATTTCTTAAATGGTTGACAAGGATTGCCCCATCCCGCCTTTGGCGGGATGAAAGGTATTGGGACTACCCCCAACTTTGAATTTTTTTACATAAATGGTAGTTGGGGTTGCCCCATCCCGCCTCCGGCGGGATGAAAGGTATTGGGACTAAACACCCGTAGAAGTTTCGGAACTCCCGCAGGTTCGCGCCTCTCCCAGACCTGAGAAGGTCTCCCGCGCGTGATAGGAGCTGCGCACATATGCGCCCGCCAGAACTTTTTCAAATCCCATGGCCATGAGCTTGCGTGTCAGGTCCTGAAATTTTTCAGGCGTCACATATTCCTGCACTTCCAGACTTTCCATCGTCGGTTGAAGGTATTGCCCCAGCGTCAGCATACTGACTCCCACCGACAAAAGATGCCGGCCCGCTTCGAGGATCTCCGGTACCCTTTCGCCCAGGCCAAGCATGAGCCCGCTTTTCGTGATCCGTTGCGGGGCCAGCCTCTTGGCGGTCTCGAGCATCTTCAGGGAACACTGATAATCCGCCTGAGGCCTCACCGCCCGTTGCAGCCGTTCAACGGTCTCAAGATTATGATTAAAAACCTCGGGCCCGGCCTCGACCACGCGACGGATCAATTCTTCGTGCGCATGAAAATCCGGCGTCAATACCTCGACCTGCGATTCGGGAATCTCCCGCTTGACGGCCCGCACGGTAGCCGCATAATGCCCCGCACCTTCGTCCGCAAGGTCGTCGCGCGTCACGGAGGTCACCACGACATAACGCAATCCAAGCTCTTTGGCCGCAAACGCCACCCGCTCGGGCTCATCGCGGCGCAGTTTTTCTCCGACGCCCGTCGGCACCGCGCAAAAACCGCAGTGGCGCGTACAAACGCCCCCCAGGATCATGAAAGTCGCCGTGTCCTTGGCGTAACACTCGTGAGCGTTCGGGCACATCGCGGCGCGGCAAACGGTGTTCAGCTCGTATTTTCTTAAGATAGCGTGCGTCCGCTGAGAGGAATTTTCGGGCAAGGACCGCCGCAACCAATCCGGAAAACGCCTAAAAGTTTGCACGAGAAACCTTTCTTGAAAAAATTCGAAAATTCTTTTGAAGAAAACGAGTGTTTTTATCAGAAAGTGCGCGGAGTGTCAAGCTTCACACGGGAGTAAAAAAAGCCGCGCCGCGAAATTAAATCATAGACACGGAGAGTTCAAGAACGGCCGGAGCAATTCGCGCGGCAAGCCCGTATCTACCACTTCGATCTTGCCGGTATGCCGAGGACCTTCACGCTCAAAAAATCCGGACTTCGGCAAAGCCAGAGCGACCGTCCAGTCAGCCTTCACCGCAACGCCATGGACGCATCCCGTATCCGCGTCCAGCCCCGAAGGGATATCGATGCTGAGAACCGGTTTCCCGCTCCGGTTGACCGCACGAATCGCCGATTCAAAAATGCCGCAGACGGGGCTGTGGATCCCAATCCCGAAGATCGCGTCCACCACAAGATCCGCCTTCCGGCAACGGGCCAAGACCTCTTCTTCCGTTACAACATCGCTCATCGAAACCCGCGGGATATTCATTTTGACGATCATGGTGAGATTCAAAAGCGGATCCGCCTTAAACTTGGCGGGATCTTCCAACAGCGCGACCTCGACCTTGTAACCGCGGTTGGCCAAATGCCTTGCCACGACAAGCCCGTCGCCGCCGTTATTTCCCTTTCCGACCAAGACCAGAACTTTGCAGGGTTCGTATTCCCTGGAAATAACATCGCAGACACTTCTCCCGGCGTTTTCCATAAGGAGAAGGCTGGGGATGGCATGATCGCGAATAGCGGCCTCATCAAGACGGCGCATCTCCGCGGCACTGATGCTCATAAATTTAACAAACAACGAACGGCACGAACTTGCTTCATCGGACAACCGGTCAGCTTTTTTCGGGATCGGGCGTGTCCGGGCTCCGATTCAGAGGAGACCTTCGAGAACTTTCTTTCTCGGTATCCAAAACCGCGGATTCGCTCCCCAGGAAAAGGATCAGCTTCTGAAGTCCCTGGCGGAGGGGATCGATCCTCCGGATCCATTCGCCGAGCTCGCGGGTTGCGGCCGCGGTCTTGCGGTCCACGCGGCTCCGGTAGCGGCGATGATCCTCCTCGACCTTCGCCAAATGCACTTCCTGTTCCTCGATCTTCGCGTCGTATTCTTTACGGATCGTGGCGCACTCCTGAACCAGCAACGCGCTCTCTTGCCTGAGAACTTCGTATTCCCTGGCTTTTTCGTCCAATTCCTGAACTTGTTTCTCAAATTGAGCGAGTACGCCGTCCCGGGCGCGCAAGGATTCTGTCATCTCCTGAACGCTCCGTTCAAGAGCTCCCGCTTTTTGCGTCCATTCCTTTTCGCGGCTTTGCAAGCTCGCAATCTCGCGCTGCGCACCCGAGTGTTCCCTGTCGAGATCCGCAGCCCGCTTCTCGAGCGCGGCTTTTTCCTGATCTTTTTCGGCGATCACCCTTTCGAGATCCGAAACCCTGCCGGCAAGTTCCGCGGCTTTTTCAGCGTCCCGCGTGAGATCATCTTTTTGGAGGATCAAATGCTCGATCGTCGAGATCTTCTGCATCAGATCCGTCTCAAGCGCCCGAACCTTCTCCCCCAAAGCCGAGCGTTCTCGGTCGAGATCCGCAGCGCGCTTCTCGATCGCGGCTTTTTCCCGATCTTTTTCGGCGATCACCCTTTCGAGATCCGAAACCCTCCTGGTAAGTTCCGCGGCTTTTTCAGCGTCCCGCGTGAGATCATCTTTTTGGAGGATCAAATGCTCGATCGTCGAGATCTTCTGCGTCAGATCCGTCTCAAGCGCCCGGACCTTCTCCCCCAAAACCATGGCCTTAGACTTCCATTCGAATCCCTCCTGGGTCAAGGCCTCCTGCTTCCGGGCTTCCTCCTGAAGCTCCTCGTATGCGTGAGCGATCTTCTCGCTTTTCTGCTTTTCTTTATCCAGTTGCTGCTGGAATTCCATCTTCACTTTTTCAGTCGTTTCCGTGTGTTGATCATGAAGCTGCTGCTTTTCCTTCTGGATCTTCCGGAGCTTTTCATTCAGCTCATCCGTGCGCCGCGCCCAATCTGAATCAATATTGAATGACGAAACTGCCGCGGGTTTTTCTTCGAAGATCGGCTGTACTTGGGGAACCACCGCCGGAGACTTGCGAACAGGTTTTTCAGGAACCGGCGTCTCGGGAGGGATCTTAGAAACGACGGGCTGGGGCCACGAAACCGGCACGGGTGCAGGATGAGTTCCCGGCGTCTCGGATGATAAGCCGGTGTGCGTCTTCCATAAGGAAGCCTGCTCTGGCGCGGACTTAGTCTCGGACGTCCCCGGCTGAACGGACGCGTCCGTGGATTTCGTTTCTTCTAAAAGGAAAAACGAAAGGTCCGGGGTCTGCGGCCAGACGATCTGAAAACAATTCTTCTTGATCATGTCGTGATTGGTTGTTTCCGCGACCGCCCCCCGTCCCTGGAAAAACTTCTTGATCCGGGCCGCAAGACCAAAAGAGATATTGTCCACGAGAATGAGAGGCATATTCGCGAGAGCCTGCTCGGCATCGTGCTTGTCGAGTCCAAAGATCTCTTGGAGTCGTTTGACGATTTCTTTTCTGTGTTTGGAAGGAACCGACTGAAGCACCACGCCCCAGTCTTCGAGGGCATGGATGGATCGGGGTTCATTCATGGACATGGCATCACCTTTCCTTAGCGAATCAACATCGTTGAATTAACATTCCAGACCTAATCAGTTTCGGGTATTATACCCCACACTGAATTTTTTCCTAGTATTTCAACACGATCAATATCTTCACGACGGGGGAAAACTTTTACCCCGCCTCAGAGGATCCCGTATGATCCAACTCGGACAACTCACGCTCAAGACCCCCGTGTTCCAGTCTCCCATGGCGGACTGCACGAATATCGCGTTCCGCAGGATCGCCCGGAAACTCGGACTCGAACTTGCGTTCACGGAAATGATCTCGGCCGAAGCCCTGGCCCGGCAGAACAAGCAAACGCTCCCTTTGCTCCGGAGAACCCGCGGCGATAAGCCTCTCGGAGCGCAACTCGTCGGACACAATCCTGTGTCCATGGGGAAAGCCGCGGCCATGATCGAATCCTTGGGATTCGATGTCCTTGATCTGAATTTGGGATGCCCCGTGCGCAAGGTCACAAGTCTCGGCGCAGGCTCCGCCCTCCTCCAACAACCCGATCTCGCGGACAAGATTTTCAGAAGCGTCATGGAAAATGTAAAGAAAATCCCCGTCACTGTCAAGATGCGAAGCGGATTCACGGATCCGAGCGGTAACGAAGCGGTCCGCATTGCCCGCATCGCGGAAGAGCACGGCCTTAGTGCGGTCACGATCCACGGGCGGACACGGGCCCAAGGCTACGCCGGGAAGGCCGACTGGAACGCCATCCGACTTGTCAAACGGTCCGTCACGATCCCCGTTTTCGGAAACGGCGACATCTTCATTCCTGAAGACGCCAAGCGGATGATGGAACTATCCGGATGCGACGGGATCGCCGTGGGCCGCGGAGCGCTCGGAAATCCATGGCTTTATGCCGGCATCCGATCTGTTCTCGCGGGACACAAACCGACAGAGCCTTCGTTCGAGGAAAAGAAAAAAGTGCTTCTCGAACATATCCGCCTCGAAGCCCAATACGAGGGCGTGAAAAAGGGAGTTCTCCATTCCCGGAAAATCGCAGCCTGGTATTTTAAAGGCTGTCCCCATGTCGCTCCATTCCGCGACAGAATCAATCACGCTGCAACATTAAAGGAAATCACCTCCTGGATCGAGGATTTTAATCGCGAAGGTACCGCCCGACCTTCGCGCTACATGTGGCGCCGGACCCAATCGGAGGAACGCTCGGCGGAGGAACAGTAAACGATCGAAGCGATGATCTTTTTGAGCGTTTGATGCAGGATCTTGACGAGCAGCGAATTCGGCCTGAAATCCGCGGGAGCGAAATGTTCCGCCCGATGCTCCGCCACCATCGCCTTCACCTGTCGAGGCACCCGCCGCGAAGGATCATAAACCGCAATGGCATTGCCCCCGGCTTTGTGGGTCACGGTCATGGACGGCACATCCGTGATTCCATCTCCGATATAGATCATATTGCGAAACGGAACGCGGCGCTCTTCTTCAGGCATGTGTTCATTGATACTTTCGCTGAGTTTGAGTTTTCCTTTGTTGATACGGAAGAGGAATTGCGTTTTATGGGTGTCATTGATGACAAGCTTCGGGAAAACAGGCCGGCCGCCCTGGAAATCATACGCGCAGGCGTAAACTTGCTTGAAATACTTCCGGATACTCACGGCCTCCAGGATCTCCTGAAGCCCGCTTGAGACAATATAATGCTCCAGCGTGATCCCGGCCTCCTGAACTTCCGGAAACGATCGGACAAAATCGTTCAGCTGATCAAAAAAACCGGCGTCGACTCCGGGATAATAAGGAACATGCTTCGCCGATTCCTTCAGCATGCGTTGGGTGAGAGGACGCCTCTTGAAAATGGGGTCATCGATCAAAAGTTTTAAATAGGCCAGGGTTTTTTCGTACCCCCTGCGAACGACGAGAGCCCGGGACTTGGCCCAAAACTTTCTTTTATCGATCCCGTAGGCTTTAAAGATCGTTTCTTCCTGCATATTCCCGGGGGAAAGCGTTCCGTCAAAATCGTAAACGATTGCAATAATGTTTTGCGCGGCTTTTTTTTTCATGAAAATTCCCCCTCTCCCAAACGATCGCCGTCCCAACCCCCATCCATCGAAGCGCAGCTAAGATCCTAAAGATCCTCCGGATATCCGACCCGCGATCAAACTCAAAACTAATATCGTTCTCCATCCCGACTTTGATTTTCTTTTCATGAATGGCAGTCGGGATTGCCCCATCCCGCCAATGGGGCGGGATGAAAGGTATTGGGACTAAAACGCGATTACTTCGCCGGTTGTGCCGATTCCGCCTTCAGTCCCAGCGAACGGGCGCGTTCTATTTGGATGTATTGAGAAAGCGTCTTGATGTTCTGAGAAAAACTTTTTTTCTGTTCTTCCGTCAGCTTATCTTCCGGCCTTGGGAGCTGGATCTGTCCGATCGGGAAGAGCAGCGCGGCTTCGTTGCTCGGAACGAGCGCGTCGATCCGGCCGTTCACATGATTCAAGCGATAGAGCACGCCTTGAGAGTCAAAAAGCGAATAAGCCTCGGACGGGGACGATTCCCTGGAATTCTCCATCCCCATTTTAATCAGCAATGCGGAAACAATCAGCGCCACGGCGACGATCGACGCGATAATGATGTTCTTCATGCTTTCTCCTTTTGAGCGTCACGGTTGTTTAAAATTTTGGGGCAGAAATTTCTTTTTTAAAAACTCTTTTATTTAAAATAGCGTTCCCTGTAAAATTTAAGCTCCGCGATCGACTCACGGATATCCGCGAGCGCCCGGTGCGACTTCCCTTTGGGCGGTTCTTTATCCTTCGGATACCAGCGCGCGATGAGCGCCTTCAGCGAGCTCACATCGACATGCCGGTAATGAAGAAATGCGTCGATCTTCGGCATGTATTTCATAAGGAAACGGCGGTCATGATGGACGCTGTTCCCGCAAAGCGGCGCCTTTTGGGGCTTGCAATATTCCCGGATAATCT